>CAZPLM010000007.1:0-7115 GCA_964587275.1 uncultured Muribaculaceae bacterium
TTGGTCCGAACATAGGGTGGACTGAGACGTAACGGAATCCGGATTTCTCATAATAGTCACGAAGGTTGGTCTTTACAGATGCTATGTCGCAGATCAGGCAGTCGGCCCGTGGCCTTCCATCATCACCCAAAAGATAAGGGATCACTTCATTAAATGCATCCAAAGTATGGTTCAGCGTTACGCAGTTGATTACCATTTCAGGAACGAAATCTCCCACTTCTCTTAAAGTAGTGAACCTGCGTACATTATAGGTAAACCGAAGTTTTTTCAGGTCGGTATCCATTATAGCTACCTCGTGATCAAGGCTCAACAGATCGGCGAAGAAAGAGCCCATCTTTCCTGCGCCGAGAATAAGAATCCTCATATCAGATATTATTTCATTATTTCCATCTGAACCTTGACGGACTCCTCGTGGATACTTTTCATTATTCTCTCAATAAAAGCGGGATCAAGATCCATTTTCTTTGCTTTTTCGCACCTTTCGCTGAGTATTGTCTCGTATCTCTTGCTTTGGAGGATTGGCATATCGTGTTCTTTCTTGTAAATACCTATCTCTTTTGAGATTGACATACGGCTTGACAGAAGTGAAAGCAGCTTATTGTCTATTTTATCTATTTTTTCACGGAGGATGTTGATGTTCTCGGTAGTCTGAGTATTATCCCTTATTACAAGCATGTTGAGAATAAATGAAAGGTTTTCCGGAGTAAGTTGTTGTGCGGCATCGCTCAAGGCCTTTTCAGGACAGCAATGCGATTCTATTATAAGTCCGTCATAATTCAGATCAAGTGCCTGTTGGGAAATAGGGGAGATAAGCTCTCTGCTGCCGCCCATGTGGCTCGGATCGCATAAAATTGTGAGTTCAGGATACCTTCTCTTCAACTCTATTGGAATGTGCCAGAGCGGAGCATTCCTGTATATGCTTTTTTCGTATGAACTGAAGCCGCGGTGAATGACCCCGATATTAACAATTCCGGCATTCTGTATCCTTTCAATGGCTCCGCACCAAAGTTCTAGGTCCGGACTGACAGGATTTTTTATCAGGACAGGGACATCCGCCCCACTGAGTGAGTCTGCAAGTTCCTGCATTGCAAATGGGTTTGCGACCGTTCTTGCTCCAATCCAGAGAATATCAACTCCTGCTTTCAATGCCTCAAAAACGTGTGATGGAGTTGCGACTTCAGTTGCGACAAGCATTCCGGTCTTTTGCTTAACCTCTTTTAACCAGGGCAGTCCAGCTTTTCCGATACCGTCAAATCCTCCCGGTTTGGTACGCGGTTTCCAGATTCCGGCACGAAAGATCTTGATGCCTTTTTCTGCAAGTTGTGTGGCAGTTTCAATTACCTGCTCTCTGCTCTCCGCACTGCATGGTCCTGCAATAATCACAGGTCGTTTGAGGTCAATTCCCTTAAGTTTGATTTTTGAAATAGGTTTCATAAGTATATTATTTTTTTAATTTTTTTATTCTGTTCAACGCTTCCTGCAGCATATTTTCGTTGCAGCAGAGTGATATTCTTATATAATTTTTGCCTTCAGACCCAAAAATTATTCCGGGAGTTATAAAGACATTCCCACTTGCGAGTCGCGAACAACGGCTCCAACCTCTTCGAGGATTTTTTTTGCAAGTACGCGGCGTCTGCAGTATGTCTCATTGATCCCGGTATACCAGGAATCAGGGGCGTCAAGCGCTTTAATTGCAGCTTTTTGCACTCCCCTGAACATACCTGAGTCCATATTGCTTTTTACCCTCAGTATCCATTCGATGAACTCCCTGTTTGAGGCGACCATTCCGATACGCCACCCGGGCATATTGAATGTCTTGCTCATAGAGTTGAGTTCAATGCAGATATCCCTTGCGCCATCCACGGACAGGATACTTAGCGGCTTATCGTTGAGGATGAAACTGTATGGGTTGTCGTGGCATATTACAATTCCATATTTTTTACCAAAAGCGACTAATTTTTCAAACAAAGACATTGAGCCGTTGGCTCCGGTAGGCATATTTGGATAGTTGCACCACATCAGTTTGACGTCGGCAAGTGATATTTCTCCGGAACGATCCTTTCTTTCAAGTTCCTCAAAATCAGGCTCCCAATTATTTTCTTCAGCAAGCCTGTAATATTCCGTTTTTGCTCCGACAAGTTTTGAAACAGAAGAATAGGTGGGGTAGCCGGGATTCGGCAGCAGTACAGTATCGCCGGGATTGACAAATGCCATGGAAATGTGCATCACACCCTCTTTACTGCCAATCAGAGGCAGTATTTCATTTGTAGGGTTGAGTTCCACCCCGTAGTGACTCTTATACCATTTGGCAAATGCCTCTCTAAGTTCAGGGATGCCGACATACGGCTGATATCCGTGTGATCCGGGAAGTGATGCTTCATCGGACAGAGCCTTGATTGTTTCAGGCGATGGGGGAAGATCCGGACTTCCAATGCCAAGATTGATGATATCTGCGCCTTCGCTTCTCATCTTTGCAATTTCCTTGAGCTTAACAGAAAAATAGTATTCTTCTACTGCGCTGATCCTGTCTGCAGGTCTGATCTGTTTCATTTTTTGATGTCCTCCATATATTCGCCTAATACTTCCATCTGGCTGACAAGCGGCTTGATAGCTTTAAGCGCCTGTCTGTATCTTGCATAATTATTGAAATTCAAATTAATGTAAAACTGATATTCCCACTCTTTACCAATTATGGGAAGTGACTGTATCATAGTAAGATTCATATCATAATAGGATAGAATGGAGAGAACGTGAGACAGACTTCCGGGTTTGTGGCAAAGAGTAAAGACAAGGGAACTCTTATTGATCTCCTTTTCCGGCAACGAGTATTTCTCTTTTGCTTTCTCTGTGCTGACAATAAGAAAGCGTGTGAAGTTGCGCTTGTTTGTTTCTATGCCGTCGGCGATGACCTCCATTCCGAAAAGTTTAGCTGCTTTTGCAGGACAAATGGCTGCATGACTTCGAAGATTATTCTCCTTTATCCATAATGCGCTGGCGGCTGTATCATCTTTCTCGACAAGTTTTACCTGTTTGATCGTAGAAAGGAATTTTTCGCACTGCATCAGGGCCATGGGATGTGAATTGATTTCCTCTATATCTCCCATTTTTACCCCCTCGAGCGCGACAAGAGCGTGTTTGATACGTAATTTATACTCTCCGACAACTTTTAGTCTGTGTTCACGGATAAGGCGGTAGTTTTGCAGCAGACTGCCGGCAATGGTGTTTTCAATTGCAATAATGCCCATAATCTCATCAGAAACCACTTTGTCTGCAAGTTCACTGAAAGTGTTGCAGTCCACTGTTTCAATTGTTTCATTTTTGAAATAGTCTTTTGCTGCAAAATAGTGGTTGCATCCGGTAATCCCCTGAATGGCTACTTTTTTAATATCTGTTTCCTGTGTCATAAAAAAAAACTCCCGCCATATCGGCAGGAGTTATATTGTTAAATAAATATCGGTTCTGTTAAAACACTACAACATACACACTCCTGCTCTTCCCTCGCGGTAAAAGTAAAAATAATAATATGAGTAGCTAAATCGTGTCATCTTTTTTCTATCTTCGGCAAATGTAGATATTTTTTATAGATTTGCTAATTATTTCAACTGTTTTTTTAAATAAATTTTCATAATGATTTATACTTCTCATATAATCAGCGATTTGAAAAAGTTCATTCCGGAAGACAAAAAGGTCTTTGTCATAATGGATACGAATTTGTTACCATATATTGACATTTTTAAAGAGTATGAGGTTATTGAATTGAAGACATCAGAGAAGAATAAAAGTATGCAGACAGTCGAACATCTTGCTGAATTGTTGATTGAGAGAGGTGCGGACAGGGATTCCTTTATTTTGGGAGCAGGAGGAGGCATAACCACTGATTTGACAGGATTCCTTGCTTCGATTTATAAGCGTGGTGTCAGTTTCGCATTTGTACCTACGACTTTGTTGGCACAGGTGGATGCATCTATTGGAGGAAAAAACGGAGTGAATGTAGATTCTTTCAAGAATATGTTAGGCGTAATAAGGCAGCCTCAATGGATATTCAGTTGTGTGGGATTTCTAAAAACGCTGGATGCAAGAGAGTTTACTGCCGGTGTATCTGAGGTGCTGAAAACATTTATTCTTTTTGACAGGAAATATTATCAGAAAAGCGTCGATCTTTTCTCTTTTGACAGGGAGACGATCCTGAATGATAGAATCGAGGAGTTAAGCGACATTATCAAAAAATGTTCGGATTATAAATTGAAAGTCGTGGAGATTGATGAGTTTGAAAAGGGAGAACGTCGATTGCTGAATCTCGGACATACTTTCGGACATGCTATAGAAAAGTACAGCAAAGATGGAATAATGCATGGAGAAGCAGTTGCAATAGGTATGGTCATTGCTGCGAAGATTGCCGCCATGATCGGTGGGTCATCTGATGAAATTGAGTTTGTAAATCGTCTTTCTTCGGATTTGAACAGTGTGGGTCTGCCATCTGAATTCCCGACTGATATAAATACCCTCCTTAATGCAGTTGCAAATGACAAGAAGGCTTCGGGTGAATCGATTCATTTTATTTTGCCTCATAATATTGAAATGGTTGAGGACAGACTTATTTCATTTGAACAGTTAAGGAGATATGCCAATGATCTGCAGTAGTATATGTGAACATAAGTATAATGCCTGCAAGAATCTTATGAGTGGCAGGGAGATGGTTGAATTGCGAGCTGATATGTGCGCATTAGAACCGGAAGAGTATGCAGGCCTTATCAGAGGCGGTCATTCGGATTCAAATGTTAAAATATTGATAACATGCAGAATTGCCAATTCTTCATTAGAATATGCGGAGAAGGTAATGAAAGAGTCGATAGAGGCCGGGACTGATTTTGTCGATGTAGAAATTGAAGCACCACATGATTATTCCGACAGGGTCAGATCGGCTGTCCATTTGAATGGAGGAAAGTTTATTGTCTCATTCCATGATTATAAAGGGACGCCTTGCAGTGATGAGATGATGGATATTTATAATATTTGTAAAGGGAGAGGGGCTGACATTGTCAAAATCGTTACAACTGCCGGTAATATATCTGATTCGGTAAGATTACTCTCTTTTTATAAGACAGTATCCGGAGATCAGCATCCTCCCCTTGTGGCTTTTTCTATGGGAGAAAAGGGAAAGTTCAGCAGGTATTTGTCTCTCAGACTTGGAGCGCCTTTTACTTATGCTGCAGCAAATCCTGAAAAACTGACGGCTCCGGGACAATATTCTCAAGAGGAACTTGAATCAATGCTTTCAAAAGAGAGTTATTCTTTCAGAACCCCGTTGTTAAATGATACTGTTTTTTCTCCTGAAATCAAGAATATGACAATAGAGATACCAAGCTCAAAAAGCCTGGCTCAGAGGGCTATACTTGCTGCGGCTCTTGCTCCGGGAGAAAGTCGTCTTTCAAATTTCGAACCTTGCAACGACTCTCTCGGCGCTATCGAAGTTATTCGAAAAATAGGTGCAGAGGTTGAACGGAATAATACTGTTCTGACAATAAGAGGTTGCAGGCCAAGTGAAATTAAAAGTCCCAAAATGATGGAAACCGGTGAAAGCGGGCTATTGACCAGGCTTCTTATTCCATTTGCCGCATTTCTGTCAGGTCTTAACAAGAGTGAAGTGACAGTTTCCGGGCACGGCAGTATCCTTAAGCGGAATCTTGCAGAATCCAGGGAGACAATGCGCAGGGCAGGCGTTGAATTGAAGTGTTCCGGTATTTCTGATAATGAGGCTTACCTTCCATTTATTATTCAAAGCGGTATTTCTAATTCAATAATTGAGATAAATGGATCAGGAGGATCACAGATAGTTTCAGGTCTTCTGATGACACTCCCGTTGCTTGACAGAGATACTGAATTAATTGTCAACAAGGCAGCCAGCATACCATATATTATGCTGACACTTGATATTTTGAAAAGATTCGGAATTGAGACTGATTTGAAAGAGAAGGGTACCGAAAGGATGGTCTTTGGTATCAGAGGAGGCCAATCTTACCATCATACATCCATTCACCTTGAACCGGACTGGAGTTCAGCCGCGTATTTTCTTGTTGCGGGTGAGATTGCTTATACTTTGAAAAAAGGAAACAGAGTTATGATAGATAAGTTGCCGAGAGGTACAAATCAGGCTGATGAGGCGATAATGGCTGTACTTGATCAAACTTCAGGCAGTGGATATCCATATACAGTTGATGCGACAAATTGTCCCGATCTTTTCCCTGTATTAGTGTCATTGGCATGTTTTTGTAATGGGACAAGCACAATCAGGGGGGTCAGCCGACTTCTGGAAAAGGAAAGCAACAGAGCTGAGTCTATATATCAGGAGTTCACACTGTTAGGGGCCGATATTGACATCAGAGATGATATGATGTATGTAAACGGTTGCGGAGGCAGAAATCTTCATGGAGGCTGTGTTATGTCACACAATGACCACAGGATTGCGATGAGCCTTATCATTGCTTCACTATTTATTGACGGTGAGGTTTTCCTGGATGATATAAAATGTATCGACAAATCATTCCCTTCTTTTCTTGAAAAATTGAAAAAAATATGAATACTTTCGGTAACAGATTTAAAGTCACCATTTTCGGTGAATCACACGGAACTTTAGTCGGAGTTGTGATGGATGGGGTTAAACCCGGTCTACCACTTTGTGAGTCTGACTTCAGTAATGATATTCAAAGACGCAAGAGTGGAGCTGTCGGGACAACGCCTCGAAAGGAGAGCGATGTTCCTGAGATTGTATCGGGAGTATATGAAGGGCATACCACGGGTGCTGCCTTGACAGTTCTCTTCAAAAACGAAAATACAAAGTCATCAGACTATTCTCAGTTCAGGAATATTCCCCGTCCGGGCCATTCTGATTACAGCGCTTCTGTTAAATATCACGGTTACAATGATATAAGAGGTGGTGGACAATTCTCAGGCAGGATAACTATTGCATTGGTCGCTGCAGGAGTAGTGGCAAAGAAAATGCTTGATGGTGTGGCTATTAATGCAAGGATTGTTGAGGTTGGCGGAGTGGATGCTACATCTAAAGAATGTGCAGATGCAAAGATAGTTGAAGCGATGAAAGAGGGAGATTCTGTGGG
>CAZPLM010000007.1:7125-8263 GCA_964587275.1 uncultured Muribaculaceae bacterium
CATTATAGAATGTGTCTGCAACGGCGTTCCCGCCGGTTGTGGCAGACCGTTCTTCGGTTCGGTGGAATCTGCAATATCTCATATAGTTTTTTCCATTCCGGGAGTCAGGGGAATAGAGTTCGGAGACGGATTCGGCGCTGCGGGGATGAAGGGGTCTCAACATAATGATCCTATCGTTGCGGCTGACGGCAAGACCGGAAAAAATGGTGCAGGCGGAGTGAATGGAGGTATATCAAACGGCAATCCGATCGTTTTCAGAGTTGCTGTCAAACCGACATCAAGTATATCTGCAACTCAGGAGAGTTTTAATTTTGCTTCCGGAAAGGTGGAAAAATTCTCAATATCAGGCAGACACGATACCTGTATTGCGCTTCGCTGTCCTGTAATAGTTGAGGCGGCTGCAGCAATCGCCCTTTATAATCTGATGGATTAGAATATCAGAAAGGCCAGATAAGCAACAATCCAGGCTACGGCAGTATTATATACTGAAGTAAACAATACCCATCTCTTTTTGCCCGTCTTATTATATATTGCCGCAAGCGTGGCTATGCAGGGGAAGAAAAGCAGTATGAACACCATAAATGACATAGCTGAGGCCTGGGTGAATTCACCGGAATTTTTCAATGATTCCGAGAGATTTGCATTATCATTGCCACTGTCTTTGTAAAGTACTCCTAATGTGCTGATGACCAATTCTTTTGCCGGAATACTCGATATAATGGCCACACTTGCGCGCCAGTCAAGTCCGATAGGATGCATTACCGGTTCAATGAATTTTCCAACCTGCCCTATGTATGAATGTTCGCATTGAGCTTCAGGAAATTTGTATCGAGGATAATAGCTTAAAAACCATATTATCACTGTCGCCACTAAAATAACCGTGCCGATCTTTTTCAGATATTGTGCGCATTTGTCCCACATGTGTTTCAATGTTGCGCGGAGTGTAGGCCAGCGGTAAGGAGGCAGTTCCATTACAAAAGGGGTCTCATCAACTTTAAACAGACTCTTTCTCAAAAGCCTGGCAGTGATAATCGCTACAATGGCGCCAAGCAGATAGAGACCGATCAGGATAAGGGCTGCATTTTTAGGAAAAAATGTACCTATCAGCAGGATGTAGACCGGAAGTCTGGCGCTGCAT
>CAZPLM010000007.1:8273-13668 GCA_964587275.1 uncultured Muribaculaceae bacterium
CAAAGGCGTAACCAATATTGTCAACAGGCGGCTATTCCGGCTTTCAATGGTTCGGGCCGCCATGATGGCCGGCACACTGCAACCAAATCCCATGATCAGTGGAATGAAGGACTTCCCGTGCAACCCCATCTTGTGCATGAGCTTGTCCATAATAAATGCCGCTCTTGCCATATAGCCCGAGTCCTCCATAAACGAGATAAAGAGGTAGAGAATGAGAATGTTTGGAAGAAAAACGGCAACGCTGCCTACTCCTCCTATTATACCATTTACGACCAGGTCTTTAAATGCGTTTTCAGGCATTATGCGTGAGAAGAATGCTCCAAGCGCATCAAATCCCATTTCTATCCATTCCTGAGGATAAGCCCCAAGTTTGAATGTGGCTGTGAACATCAGCCACAGTATGAGGAAGAAGATTGGGAACCCAAGCCATTTGTTTACTACAAGCCGGTCAATGAAGCGAGTCTTTTTATTTATGTCTTTGTCACCTTCAACGAATGTCTCCTGAAGTGCACCGTCAATGAAGCCGTATTTTGCATCACTGATTGCTGTTTCAGCATCTTTATGCAGCTCTTTCTCAACTTCGGCGGCAGACTTGTCGGCAACTTTTTTCCATTCTCCGTATTTCCTGCACTGACCGATCATATTGACTATGTCGCCGTCATTTTCAATCAGCTTTAAGGACCAGTAGCGGGCCGGAAATTCCTGCGGTATATCGTCAGCTTCGTGTATTTCCTTCGCAAGGCTTACCACCCTGTCTTCCAATACTGTACCATAATTGATATGTACATGTCTTGCAACCGTGTTCCTGCCTTCAAATAGATCTATTACAGTATCAAGTAATTTGTCAAGCCCCTTTCCGCTCTTGGCGACAGTAGGTACCATAGGAATACCCATCATTGCCCCCAGATGCTCATAATCAAGCTGCGCACCGCTTGCGGAGAGCTCATCGTACATATTCAGAGCCACAACTGTACGCTGGTTCAGGTCGATCAATTCGGTAGTCAGATAGAGATTCCTTTTCAGATTGGATGCGACAACAGAGTTGATGATAATGTCAGGCATCTTTTCATAAATATGCTTTCTCACATATACCTCCTCAGGTGTGTATGCGGAAAGGGAATATGTACCCGGAAGATCTGTTATGTCAATATGATAACCTTTGTAATTGAAGTGGCCGCTTTTTGCATCGACTGTTACTCCGCTGTAGTTGCCAACGTGTTCATTTCCACCGGAGAGTGCATTGAACAGCGATGTTTTTCCGCTGTTGGGATTTCCGACAAGAGCCACCTGTATTTCATTTTTACGGGTGACATTTTCAGACTTAAGTCGTTTTGACGGCCTTGAACTCTCTTCGGATTCATCTGTAAGGTAAAGAGTCTTTACATCCTGATTGACAACCATCTCAGCCTCATTTTCAGGCAGAGTCTCAATCATTTGAGCTTCACTGCGACGCAGAGAAACCTCATATCCCATAACAGAGTATTTGACCGGATCATTCATAGGAGAATCGAGAACGGATGTGACCTTTTGTCCGCGGACAAAGCCCATCTCCATAATACGTTTCCTAAAGCCTCCGTGTCCGGAAACTTTAATGATTATAGCTGATTCTCCGTTTTTTAAGTCTGAAAGCCTCATTATTATTTCAACCTGTTAGAAAGGAAGATCGTCCTCCGTATCCAATGTGATCGGAGAATCATTGTTTCCCTCTGCAGGCTGGACTGGAGCTGCGGGCATATCCACAGGCTGCGGTGCGGCAGCAGGCTGCTGTGGTACATATTGAGGTGCGGCAGGTTGAGACGCAGCACCTCTTGAAGGGGCTTCATCACCTTTTCTGCCGAGCAGCTGGATTGTATCTGCAATTATTTCAGTCGTATAACGTTTGTTCCCATTCTGATCATCCCAGCTGCGGGTGCGTATTCGTCCTTCAACATAAATCTGTGATCCTTTGTGAATATATTTCTCGGCAAGATCAGAGAGTTGTCTCCATGCGACAATTGTGTGCCATTCAGTAACCTCTTTCATTTCACCGCTGTTGCGGTCTCTATATCTTTCAGTTGTTGCGAGTGTAACGGTCGCTACAGACAGGCCTCCCTGGAGGTGTCTGATTTCAGGGTCTTTCCCTACATTTCCAATCAGTAATACTTTATTCAGTCCCATAATGATAAAATTTCTTAAAGATACGATTAACTTTTTCTACTGCCAATTATTTTTTGAGGTCATGATTTTAAATCCGAAATCGGCTTGAGCTTCAAGCCATTTGAGCCCTGAAATGTAAAAGTAGGGACATCCCTCCTTTTGATTCTGGGCTAAAACAGGGTTGCGATAGTTTGCCTCAAATACTGTTTTTCCCTCCAGATTCAGCTTTTCAAAACCTTCTGATCTCCCCGGAATTGTATAGATAATCACTCCATATTCTTCACACCTCAGTAATGCGTCATCCATTGAAACAGCTCTCATTTCTCCTTTGTTGAAACCGGAAACAGATGAAATGAAATCCACGGCTTTTGCGATTGTCCTGTTGAGTATTGAGACGCTCATTCCCAGATCAGCCGCTGCAAGAGCCGCCGCTTTCCCGGCACCTCCGCATCCGACAACAAGAACATTACTGTTTTTAAAATGATCCATCGAAACCTGAAGGACGCTTCTGACTCCAAGATAATCCGTATTCCAGGCATATACAAGACCATCCTGTTTCTTCAGCAGGTTGGTCGCTTTCAACAAGCCTGTTACATATTCGTAACGGTCTGCCTTGAGAAATGCAGCGTCCTTGAAAGGGGCAGTCACATTAACAGCATCATAGTTCTTTAAAAAAATGGAGTATGCAGCCTCAAATGAAGGATTTTCAATCAAGTCATAAGTGAATCCTCCATCAGGGAATGCTCTGCTGAACAGCTGCGGGCTGAGGCTGTGTGAGATTGGGTATCCTATCAGGCCGAATTTCATCGTTTATTCATTTTTTGACGGACAGCTTCGTATGCAAGGACTGATACAGAGGCGGAAACGTTTAATGAGTCAAGAACGCCGAGCATTGGTATCATTATTTTGCTGTCAGATCGCTTTCTCCAAAAATCCGAAAGACCGGTGGATTCTGCGCCGAAAACGACTGCAGTACCTTGAGACATATCGGAATTGTAGTATGGCACAGAGTCTTGAAGCTGAGCTGTCATTATATTCAAACCATTGTTTTTTAGCCAGTTGTATGCGTCTTCAGATGTGCATGCGGCAACCTGAAGTGTAAATATTCCGCCCATACTGGCTCGAATAAGATTTGGATTGTACAGGTCAGTCAGAGGGTCGCATATCAGTACCGCTGATGATCCTGATGCATCTGCCGTTCTGAGGACTGCTCCAAGATTACCGGGTTTCTCAACTGACTCAAGGACAATTACAAACGGATTTTCCCCAAGTGAAATGGAAGAGAGAGGACGTTCAATTTCCCTCATTACAGCTATAATTCCCTCTGTGCTCCCGCGATAAGCCAGTTTTTCATAAATCTTTCCGGTTACACTGAAGAAGCCGATATCTTCGATTGTATTAAGGTGAGAAAAGAGATTCTCAGTCTCCTCACTTGAAATGATATCTTGACAGAAAAAGACGGAAACCGGTTGGAATCCGCCTTTTAAGCAATTTGTCACTTCTCTTTTTCCTTCAACCACAAACAACTTTCTCTCTCTGCGTTCTTTCGATTTATCAATCAATGCAGTCAAATCCTTGACTTTCGGATTCTGGAAAGAGGTTATGGAATCAAAGGTCATTTGCAGTTATTCTTTCTTTTTCTCTTCGTTTTTCTTGTCCGTTTCTTCCTGTTGGGCTGAGCTCTTTTCCGGCTTCATCTGCGGGAATAACAGTACATCCTGAATAGTCTGGGAGTTGGTCATAAACATGGTAAGACGATCAATTCCTATGCCCATTCCTGATGTTGGCGGCATACCATATTCAAGAGCTCTTACAAAGTCCATATCAATAAACATGGCTTCATCGTCTCCCTTGTCTTTTAATTTGACCTGATCCTTGAAGCGTTCCAACTGGTCAATCGGATCATTCAATTCGCTGTATGCGTTGCAAAGCTCTTTACCATTTACGAAAAGTTCAAAGCGTTCAGTCAGGTCGGAATTATTGCGGTGTCTTTTTGTAAGAGGCGAAGTCTCAACCGGGTAGTCAATGATGAATGTGGGCTGGATAAGATGTTTTTCGCAGTATTCGCCGAAAATAGCATCAATCAGTTTGCCTGTTCCCATTGTTTTGTCAACCGGAACATTCAGCTTTCCGCAGGCCTTTCTCAGCCCGTCTTCATCCATTCCGGAAACATCAATTCCGGCATATTCCTTAATTGCGTCAAGCATCGGAAGGCGTCTGTATGGTTTCTTGAATTCGATCTCATTGCCCCATACATTGAATTTTGTCTTCCCGTTGATGGCCATTGCTACCCTTTCGATCATATCTTCCACAAAATTCATCATCCAGATATAGTCTTTGTATGCGACATATATCTCCATAACTGTAAATTCAGGATTGTGGGTACGGTCCATCCCTTCATTTCTGAAGTCTTTCGCAAATTCGTAAACTCCTTTAAATCCTCCTACTATCAGTCTCTTGAGGTAAAGTTCATTTGCAATTCTCAGATAAAACGGTATGTTGAGTGTATTGTGGAATGTTATAAACGGCCTGGCGTTGGCTCCACCCGGGATAGCCTGAAGGATAGGGGTTTCAACCTCAATATAGTCGTGCTCGTTGAAGAACTCGCGCATAGTGTTTACAACCTTTGTCCTTTTGATAAATGTATCTTTAACTTGTGGATTGACGATAAGATCTACATATCTCATCCTGTAACGGAGCTCAGGATCAGCAAATGCATCATATACTTCACCCTCTTTTTCCTTTACGATAGGAAGAACCCTTAGTGATTTGCTCAGAACCTTTAAGGTCTTTGCATGAATTGACAGTTGCCCGGTCTGGGTATAAAATGCAAAACCTGTGATTCCGATGATATCTCCAATGTCGAGAAGCTTTTTGAAGACAGTATTGTACATTGTCTTGTCCTCATCAGGACAAATCTCGTCGCGTTTGATATAAACCTGAATTCTGCCGAATTCATCCTGAAGTTCGATGAAGGAGGCTGCACCCATAATTCTGCGGCTCATGATTCTGCCGGCAATAGAGATATCCTGAAAGTTGTGTTTTTCAACATCAAATCCTTTCTTTATCTCGTCAGTTGTGGCATTGACATTAAATGCCTCTGCCGGATAGGGATTAATGCCTATTTCTCTCAATTTTGCAAGTGAATCTCTTCTGATTGCTTCCTGTTCGTTCAGTTCCTGTGTCTCCATAATTATTATTTCTCTTAAATTTAGTAATTCTTGTTCTTATATAGTCCTGTCTCAAGTCAGTCATCAAC
>CAZPLM010000007.1:13678-20615 GCA_964587275.1 uncultured Muribaculaceae bacterium
CCTTACTCCATATTAATTACCAACAAATAACACAATAAAAATGTTACCTTTGTATGATATGAATTCTGAAAAGAAATGGGTAGTCAGAGAGCCGGGCAATCCGGCCATTGTTAGACAGTTGACACAGGAACTGGGAGTTGATCCGGTTCTGGTCAATCTTTTAGTTCAGAGAGGAATCAAAACATATCCTGAGGCAAGAGCCTTTTTCCGCCCTGATCTTTCAATGCTGCATGATCCGTTTCTAATGAAGGATATGGAAGAGGCTGTCAACCGACTTCACAAGGCAGTTACAAGCGGGGAAAAAATATTGATTTATGGCGATTATGATGTTGACGGTACAACAGCAGTATCGCTGATGTATCTTTTTCTCAAGCCTCTCACTTCCAATCTTGATTACTATATTCCCGACAGATATGATGAAGGATCCGGAGTGTCATATCAGTCTCTCGACTGGGCTAAAGAGCACGGATTCACCTTGCTTATCACTTTGGATTGCGGAATTAAGGCGATAAAAAAAGTAGAATATGCCAGGGAAAAGGGGATAGATGTCATTATATGTGATCACCATCTTCAGGATACCATGCTTCCTCCGGCTGTTGCGGTTCTTGATCCAAAGAGGGAAGAGTGCCAATATCCTTTTGATGAATTGACCGGATGTGGCGTAGGATTCAAGCTGGCTCAGGCTTATTCTCAAAGATATGGTATTCCTCTTGAAAGAGTTTTCAGCCTTCTGGACCTGCTGGTTATCAGTATTGCCTGTGACTTGGCTTCTGTGACCGGAGAAAATAGGGTGCTTGCCCATTTTGGTCTTAAGTTGTTGAATGGACAGAATTTAAGAAAAGGGGTGCAGTCTGTGGTAAAGCTTTCAGGTCTTGAAAATCACGAGATTTCCATAGATGAGATAGTGTTTAAGATAGGGCCGAGAATCAATGCGGCAGGGAGAATGGAGTCCGGAAGAACGGCGGTTGATCTTTTGACTTCCGATACCGAGGAGGCCGCTAAAAAGATAGGGGATGAGATAAATGTCCGCAATAATGACAGGAAAAGCATTGACAGGGAGAATACTCTTGAAGCCATAAAAATGGTGAGAAATTCCAAAGAGCTGTCTAGCAAGAAATCGACGGTTGTCTATAATCCTGACTGGCACAAGGGAGTCGTAGGTATCGTGGCTTCTCGTCTGGTGGAATCATTCTGCAAGCCGACAGTGGTCCTGACAAAGTCCAGAGACGACGGTGATCCTGCGAACATAAATACTCTGATTACAGGCTCAGCACGTACTATTCCGGGTTTCGACCTCTATGAGGCTGTCGAATCATGCAGCGATCTTCTCGAGAATTTCGGGGGGCACATGTATGCCGTGGGCTTGACGATGAAGGAGGAAAATCTCAAGAAGTTTACCGAGAGATTTGAAAAGTATTCTGAAGAACATATCAGGGAGAGTATGATAACCCCTGTTGTAAATATTGATTCATATCTTGATTTCAAACAGATAACTCCAAAGTTTTTTGGAGTGCTGAAGCAGTTTCAGCCATTCGGGCCGGGTAATCTGTCTCCCGTATTCTGTGCTGAAAATGTCTATGATGACGGGAACGGAAGGAAGGTTGGTCCGGGGTCCGGCCATTTAAAACTTGAACTTATTCAGGAAGATGGCACATACAGACCGTTTTCTGCAATTGCATTTAATAAATCGGAACATTTTGACCATTTGAAGGCGGGAAATCCGATTGACATTTGCTATTCAATCGCTGAAAATAAATACAGAGGTATTGCAAATGTACAGTTAAGGATAAAGGATATCAAGGACAAAGAATTTTTCTAACGCACTCTACTGTCTCTTCGAGGCTTTTTTCATCTTTTTCAATGATTATGTCGGCTGTCTCACGGTAGATGGCTTCTCTTTTTTCAAACAACTCGGCTATTTCAGCATAGCTTTTGCCGGAGAGAAGAGGCCTGGATTCTTTTTTGATTCTTCCGAGTATTATATCGAGTGAAGATTTGAGCCATACGACAGTACATTTGCTCTTGAGCAGCGCACGATTGTCTGTATCGAGCGGAGTTCCTCCCCCAGTAGCTATAATTCCCTCTTTAAATGTCGTAAGAAGCGAGGCGAGGGACTCTTTTTCTCTTTGTCTGAAATATCCTTCACCATGTTTTTCAAAAGTATTGGAAATTGACTCCTGTGATGCAAGAATATCATCGAGGTCAATGAATTCCATTCCTGCAGCTTTGGCGGCGCGGCGACCTACAGCGCTTTTGCCGCTTCCCATAAATCCTATAAGGGCAATCACCATGTTAAAATAGTGTCAATTCGATAGAATCTTCGTCATTATCCGAATTTTCAGGCTCCTTTTCTCCATCTTGTGATGGCTGCTCTTTTTCGGCATCGTCAGTATCAGTTTCAACATCACTGGATTCACTCTCGATAAGTTCTATAGGCTCATCATTATCCACCTCTTCATCCACTTCATTGTCATCTCCCTCTTTTATCAGTGGCGCAATGAATAATACGGTATCAATATCGTATGGAGAGACACGCTTTCCTTTGGCTTTCAGTCCCTTGACTGCAATAAATTCTTCAACGTCGATTATCTCAGGCTCTCTGTTCTTATTCTTTCCCTTGAAAGTCAGCTCTATTTGAGGATGTCTGTCATCAGAGAGTGCGACAAGGTAAGATCCTGATATTTCAGAGATAAAGCATAATTCGGAATTATCGCTTGTTTCGAATTTGAAGCGCTTTATATAGAAATATTTAGATGCTCTCTCGTAATAAATTGCAGAAAAAATCTTTTTAGGGTTGAACTTTTCTATCCTCTCGATCTCTCCCTGATATCTGTTGCTCAGATCGAATGAGGTGGTACAGTATCTGCCGTTTTTATAAATTGCAAGAACTTTTTCGTTTTGGAGGAATTCTCCGAGGAATATGCCTCTTTCGGAGTCATTCAGCCTGTTGATATCGCCATCAAACCAGATCTGTTTTCCTCCAATGGTCGATACCCCCTTGGTCTTAAGGATTATCTTTTGTATTGGATTCTTTGCCAGAACATTGCCTCTTGATCCGCGTCCCTTTACCGCAAGAGTTGCGAAGTCATATTCGACAATGAGTTTTCTTAGTTTTGGCTTTGGCTTGAAAAAGATCTTTATAACTTCAGCTTCTCCGTTTGTATTGGCTGTAAACCAGACTACTGATGAATTTTCCTTCCCCTGAGTAAGATTGTACATCTTGTCTTTCGAAATTCCCTTTACGCAGAATCGCTTGACAAAGTAGTCTCCGTTTTTGCCGTCGCGATAGGTAGCATTGTAGATGGTACGCTCATCTCCCTTTTTGAATACACTGACATGGATGATTTCTTTTCCGATAAATGCCTTGTCTTTTACGGATGTTACAATATAGTCTCCGTTTTTCATGAATACAATGATGTCGTCAATATCAGAGCAGTCTGAAACATATTCTGCGTTGTCCATTTTCTTTGCATCAAGACCGACAAAGCCTTCTTTCATGTCAGCGTATAACTTGGCATTTGCAACGACTACTTTTTGAGCCTGAATATCCTCAAATTCTTCCAGTTTTGTGCGTCTCTGAAATCTCTGTCCATATTTTTTCTTTATGGCAGTATAATATCTGATTACAAATTCGGTGAGATGTTCGAGATTGTTGTTAACCTCGTCCATATCAGCTTCAATGCCTTTTATTTTTTCATCTGCAGCCTTTATGTCAAATTTGGAGATCTTGCGAACCGGTTTTTCGACAAGTTTCAATACATCTTCCTTTACAATAGGCCTTTTCAGTAAATGTTGGAATTTTTTCAGTCCGGCCTCGACGTCATTGATCTGTTCTTCCCATGTTGAGGCTTCATTTTCAAGGATTCTGTATATCTTGTTTTCAAAGAAAATCTTTTCAAGCGAGAGATAATGCCAGTCTCCTTCCAATTCTGCCAATGTGACGCGCAACTCTCTTTGAAACAACTCTTTGGTGTGTAATGCACTATAATTCAGAATCTCATTGACAGAGAGAAATTCCGGTTTACCGTCCTTGATAACTACTGAGTTTGTTGATATTGTAGAGGCACACTTTGTAAAAGCGTAAAGTGCGTCAATGGTCTTGTCGGGAGAAATGTCGTTTGCAAGCTGGATGACAATTTCTGTCTTGTCAGAAGTGAGGTCATCAATCTTCTTTATCTTGATTTTACCCTTGTTATTGGCGGAAATAATAGAATCAATTACGGACCCTGTTGTCTGTTCAAATGGGATATCGCTGATAACAAGTGTTTTCTTGTCACGTTTCGTGATGGTGGCTCTGATTCTTACTCTGCCTCCCTTGCGGCCTCCGTTGTATTTTGAACAATCTGCCGTACCGGCGGTAGGAAAGTCAGGATAAATATTAACTTCATTGCCTTTGAGGACATCAATGCACGCATCAATCAGCTCGTTGAAATTGTGAGGGAGAATATTAACTTTCAAGCCGACTGCAATGCCTTTCGTGCCTTGAAACAGCAGTAGTGGAAATTTGATAGGCAGACAGACAGGTTCTTTGTTGACACCGTCATAAGTCAGCGTGAAGTCTGTTATTTTCGGATTGAAAACAACTTCATTTGCAAATTTGCTGAGTTTTGCCTCAATATAACGCATTGCCGCCGCCCTGTCTCCGGTGAGGATATTTCCCCAGTTCCCCTGTCCGTCAACAATCAGCTCTTTCTGCTGTATCTGTACAAGAGCGTCATATATTGATGCGTCACCGTGAGGGTGAAACTTCATAGTGTCACCTACTATCCCGGCCACCTTATGGTAGCGTCCGTCTTCGTTTATCTTAAGAGCGTGAAGGATACGGCGCTGAACGGGTTTCAGCCCGTCTTCGATGTGAGGAACAGCTCTTTCCAGCATGACATACGAAGCATAGTCAATGAACCATTCCCGGAACATTCCCGACAGCTTGTACCTTTTTTCGCCTTCAGAGATGATTTTGTCAAATTTCCCGTTAGGAACATCTTCAGACACATCTTCTACGTTATCTTCGTCCGCATATTCATCTTCAGACTCTTCGGAGTCCAGCACTTCATCTTCGTAATCTTCACTCATATTTGGAAAAATTTCTGTTAATCAAGTATATAGCCGAATTTTTTGAGCTTTTGCCTATCTTCCCTCCAATTCGGTTCTACTTTTACAAATATCTGTAAAAATACTTTTTTTTCAAAACTCCATCTCAAGCCTTGCCTGAGTGGCTGTTTTTTTTAATGCTTGCCCCCCTTTTCCGATTATGATGCCTTTTTGAGAATCACGCATAACATTTATAACCGCATTGATGTTATATCTTTCTTCGCCTTCCTGGAACTCCTCTATGACAACTTCGGTGCAGTATGGTATCTCTTTTTCGTAGTTGTTGAGGATTTTCTCGCGGATTATTTCGGAGGCAAAGAACCGCATGCTCTTGTCCGTAAATGTCTCTTTGTCGTACCAGGCCGGACTTGATGGAAGTGACTCCTTGACAGCATCGAAAATTGTGTCAAGATTGAATTTTTCCTGAGCCGATGCAGCGAAAATTCTGGCTTTCGGCACAAGTTCTTGCCACTTTTCTATCAGTTTATTAACAGAGTCCTGGTCGCTTATATCAATCTTGTTTACAATAATGATGACAGGGCACGTGAGTTGATTTAGCCTCTCCACATAAGCTTGATTCTTATCGATTTTTTCTACTACGTCTGTCACATAAAGAATCACATCTGCATCTCCTATTGCCGTATCGACAAAATCCATCATACTCTCCTGCAGTTTGTAACTCGGTTTGAGAATTCCCGGGGTATCGGAATAGACAATCTGGAAATCGTCACCGTTGACGATTCCCATGATTCTCTTTCTTGTTGTCTGTGCTTTGGATGTTACAATGGAAAGTTTTTCACCTACCAGTGCATTCATCAGAGTAGACTTCCCAACATTTGGATTTCCAATTATATTGACAAATCCTGATTTGTGTTCTTTCTTTTCGGTCATTTTTATTCGAATGCGCCCATTTTCAAAAGGTCGATCTCTTTATCGGTAAGAAATCTCCATTCGCCTCTTTTCAGGTTTTTCTTGGTAAGTCCTGCAAAATACACTCTGTCCAGTTTTTTGACTCTGTAACCGAGTGATTCAAATATTCTTCTGACAATTCTATTTCTGCCCGAATGAATTTCTATCCCAACTTGAGCAAGATCGTCATCTACGTAAGAGAGGGCGTCTGCGTGGATCTCTCCGTCTTCAAGTGTGATTCCGCTGAGGATTTTGTCAAAATCAGGCTTTTTAAGATTCTTATCGAGGAAAGCATGATAGATTTTTCTTACCTGGAATGTAGGGTGAGTGAGTTTTTCCGCCATTTCACCATCGTTGGTAAATAGAAGAACGCCTGTAGTCGCCTTGTCAAGTCTCCCTACAGGATAGACTCTCTCTCTGCATTTTTCATTAGTTATAAGGTCCATTACTGTTTTTTCAGCGTGGGAGTCACTTAATGTTGTTACAAAGTTTTTTGGCTTGTTCATTAAGATGTAGACCTTTTTTTCGCCTTTTAGCCTTTCTCCGTTGAAACGGATATCGTCATTTTTATTCACTTTTGTGCCGAGTTCTGTCACAATTACACCATTGACAGAGACTAAGCCTGTTGTGATGTATGTGTCAGCTTCTCTTCTTGAGCAGATGCCTGAATTTGATATAAACTTGTTCAGACGGATAATATCGCTGTCCGGTTTAGTTTGTATCGGCTCTCTTTTGGTGTCGCTTCTTCTCGTGTAACTTCTTCTTGGAGCCTGATCACCGTCACCTCCTCTTGTGTAGCTTCTTCTTGGAGCCTGATCGCCGTCACTTCTCCTTGTGTAGCTTCTTCTTGGAGCCTGATCGCCGTCACTTCTCCTTGTGTAACTTCTTCTTGGAGCCTGATCGCCGTCACTTCTCCTTGTGTAACTTCTTCTTGGAG
>CAZPLM010000008.1:0-10047 GCA_964587275.1 uncultured Muribaculaceae bacterium
ACCAGGATGTGTATTGTCTCGGATCCACATCGTTTACAGAGATGTTTCCGTCTCTCAGGCTAATGGTGGCTTTTTCAGATGGCTGCATCAATGTTGTATTGCCGTTCCAACTTGTCAGTTCAACCGAGCCTGATACAAGTGTGGCCTCTATTTTATTTTCTTTAAATGTTGAAATATTGAATGTCGTTCCCAGCACTCTGACTTCATTGCTCTTAAACTGGACAATGAATGGTTTTTCAGATTTGGCCACTTCGAAATAGGCTTCGCCGTCAAGATCGACCACTCTTTTTTCTCCGGTAAAACGGGTAGGGTATCTGAGAGAGGAGAGAGAGTTCAGATATACTTTCGTGCCGTCATCCAGTACGATACTGTACATTCCTCCATGAGGAACATACAGTGTATTGTACCGGATATTGTTGTTTTTGAAGAGATTTTTCGGCTCTGAATATACAATTGAAGATGAAGTAATGTTGATTATCGTCCCATCTTCATCGAACAGTTCACCATGATCTAAATTTGTAAGATTGATTTTCTTGTTGTTGCCAAGCGTCAGAATCGATTTCTGCGCCCCTCTGATTGTCTTGATGTTGGTGTTGGCAATAGCCATTTTCTTTTCAAATGAGGCATTCCACTTCTCCTCATTGCTGTGTAACATCACTGCAGTAATAACAGCAAGAGGTATGAGCAGTATCGCTGCATATTTGAGAATGGAGAGGAATATCTTTGTTTTGTGATGCCCGCTGATCCGTTTGCTGACATTTTCCCATGCGTCACTTCTATCATATTTGCTGTTATTGTCGCAGGCTGTCTGAATAAAGTTTTCCCTGCGCAACTTCTGAAATAATGTTTCGTTGCATTTTGAGGCTTTCCTCCACTCAGAAAGCTCTTCAAGTTCCTTTTCATCCAATGCGCCTGAAATGAAACCGGCTATCAGTTCGGCAATGTGAAATTCGTTTTGTGACATTTTTTTCTGTTATATATTGATATAACAGCAAACTGCCATTTTCGGGTGAATCGAATTTGTTAATATTTATGGTAAAAGGAGGAAAAAGAGGTAGTAGTGATCTTTGAGGAGATCTCTGAGTTTTTTGTAAGCATTTTTTTTGAGAGTGTGCACGGTCTCTTCCGAGATGGAAAGCTGTTCGGCAATTTCATTATTACTGCAGCCGTCAAGGGCATATTCCATAATCTCTCTGGTCCTGGCAGGGAGCCGGCTTATTGCATTGTTGACAATGCGTATTGTCTCGTATTCTATTACGCGATTTTCAAAATTATAAATATTGGATTTTTTGCTTAAAAAGTCATGGAATTTTTTTTCGACTTTAGTGTGTTCGACCTCGTTGATAGATCGGTTACGAACAGCTTTATATAGAAATGCCTTAACCTGATAGACATGGTCGAAATTATTCCTAATATCCCATAATTTTACAAAACAGTCCTGTACGATATCATAGGCAAGACCCTTATTTTTGACATACTGTTCTGAAAAGGCACAGAGGGTCACGAAGAAAGAATCAAACAAATATTTGAAATCCTTCTTCTGTGTCAGATCAATTCGAGTGTCATCGTGTAATACCATCTCAAAATCAAAATTTAAAGTTAAGAAAAACTTTAAAAATCAAAGTAAATGGGATGAAATTTGAATAATACGAAAGAATGAACAATGAGGGCTGAAACGGTTGATAAATGGAAATAAATATTTTAGTGGTAATGCAACATTTTAGGGTAATTTTGCATCTATAATAACGTATTGAGAAATGCAGAACATCTCAAGATATACAAAGGAGAGCGAACTGATTGAAGGTTGCAAGAGGGGAGACAGAAGAGCACAACAGCGGTTGTATGAAAGTCTTGCGCCCTGTATGATGGTTGTCTGTATGCGTTATATGCGAAGTCGCGAAGATGCTGAAGATGTTTTGCAGGAGGGGTTTGTAAAGTTGTTTGAGAAAATAGGCACATATAAGGGAGATGGTTCTTTCACCGGATGGGCGAGAAAGATTTTTGTAACGACTTCACTTATGGAACTCCGAAAAAATGACGTTATGAAGTTTTCGGATGAGCTCTCATCGGCAGACGTTCTCGGTGTCGCACAGTGCGGTACGATTGATCAGTTGAACGCTTCAGAACTGATGAAGTTGATAGAGATGATGCCGATAGGTTTCAGGACCGTGTTCAATCTCTACTCAATTGATGGATTTTCTCACGATGAGATTGCCAAAATGTTGAAAATCTCTGTAGGAGGATCGAGGTCGCAGCTTAGCAGGGCGCGCCTCTGGCTGCAGGAAAAGATTAAAATGGAAGATAATAATAAAAAATAATTACCGTTAATGGATAATACCGAATTAGACAAGTTATTGAGAGATAAGCTCGAATCCTATACTGAAAATGTGGATGAGAGTTTATGGACCAATATTGCCGGGCGGCTTGATGTAAGGCATAGACGCAGAGTTATCATGCGTTTTGCTTTAGGTTCTGTAGCTGCTGCTGCCTGCCTGTTGCTCGGTATATTTCTATTTAATGGCGATCAGTCTGGAAATGATCTGGTTGCCCCAACGGTGGTTGCGGTTAATTCCCCGGTTGAAACAGCTCCTGAAGTTTCGGTTCAGACGGAGAAGGCCATTCCTCCTATGGTTGAGCAGATAAAGGCATTTGCAGGCAGGACCGCTTATGTGGAGAAGAAAGATGTCCCTGCAACAGAGGGGGAGGCTGCAGAAGATGCTCCCGTTGAGGTTATTGCTGTTACTGCAGATAATGTAGTTGCTGATAATTCTGTTGCCGAAAAGAAGGCAGAGAAAGCGGTTGAACCTGCTGAAGAGAACAAAGTCGTTGATTCCAAATATTCAAGTCTTGGATATTGGGATGAAGAGCCTGTTGCAAAGGCCAAAACAAGAAACACATCATTCACTATATCATCTAATGTCGCTTCCGTAGCATCGGAGGGCGGCTTTATGTACAATATGGCACCGTCTCACTCAGCTTCTACTACCGGGTCTATTGCAAGTTCGATAGAACAGGTTTCCGGAGCTGATTATTCGATGCCGTTATCATTTGGACTTCAGGTACGATATGCTCTTTCAGACAGGATCTCCGTTGGAACAGGAATTTCGTACACTTATCTTGAAAGCACATTTGACGCGCTTGTCAATAAAGAGGCTTTTAAGAGCACTTCAAGCCAGTTGCACTATTTTGGCATTCCTGTCAATATCTATTATGATTTTGCCCGTGCTAAAAAGGTGAATTTTTATGCGACTGTCGGAGGGGCTGTTGAGAAATGTGTCAAGTTTAGGTATGTTTATGGCAGCAATGTTCTGAGTGACAATGTCAAGGGCATGCAACTGTCTGCCAGTCTCGGCGTTGGGTTAGAGTACAAATTCATTCCACGTTTGAGCGTATATTTTGACCCGAGCGTTTCATACTATTTTGACAACGATCAACCGCTTAGCATCCGTACTTCCCAGCCTTTCCAAATGAACTTCCAGCTCGGTTTCCGCTTCTGGCTCTAATCTTAGCCGCTCAGCATCCGCACTTCCCAGCCTTTCCAAATGAACTTCCAGCTCGGTTTTCGCTTCTGGCTCTGATCGTAGCCGCCCAGCATTGCCACTTCTCAGCCTTTCCAAATGAACTTCCAGCTCGGCTTTCGCTTCTGGCTCTGATCTTAGCAGCCCAGCATTGCCACTTCTCAGCCTTTCCAAATGAACTTCCAGCTCGGCTTCAGCCTTCAGGGTTCTAATCGTAGCCGTTTGACGTTGATTCGCAATTTTTGGCGGCTATCCAGGCAATATTGTCTGTTCTGCACATTTGCCTGCTTTACGCTGGACATCACGGAGTTATCCTTGCCGGACCGCAATGGGCCTCAGTCAAGCCCATGCAGGTCTGGCAGGAGATAACTCATGCAGTCACTGTCTGGCCTACAAATAATGTGTGCGTGATATCTAACGCGCTGTTAACCATTTGTTTGTGCGACTCACTGGGTGTCACTGTGAGGGGTAGTTATTCACCCGAGGTAGTGAGTATGAAAGACTTACATATCACGCAATAATGCTTGCCTGTCCCTTTTCTCTGGAAATGTGCACCAAACGACCTGTAACGGAGATTCCTGCACATTTAAATTTTGGTGGTAGCCGTAGAGTGACCCCGGTGAGGTGCGGCTCAAATGAAATGTGCACAAAACGACCTGTGACAGCTATTTCTGCACATTTAAATTTCGGAGAGCGCATAGAGGCTTATCCTGTGATCAATAACAGGCATTCTATGCGTTGATAATTGTTCTTATGAACTATTAGCTGAATTTAAGCAGATTTTCACAGGGGAAACATTGTGGAAAGTATAGATTATCAGGTAATAGACAGTTGTATCGTTGATTACTCCGTTTGTCGCCGAAAAGAGGTTTTGAGAAATATTCATTAAATAAAAACTGATGGACTTATCGGCAAAGACAACGAATGTAAAGTTGACTGATGTTACATGGCTGACCTTGACATTAAGCGTATTGCTGAAGGTCTTATGAAGGTTGGAGTTTGAAGGAAGGGACTTCGAGTTAGGTGTAACCGAACCATCCTGACTGCTCTGTGTCTCCCCGTTTATTGTAAATGGCTTATAATCAAGAAAATGATGATATTTTAGTCGGCAAAACGTAGACTAAAATATCATCATATTGCTGATAATCAATGTTTTATGAAAAACGCAGGGAAATTTGTTTATTTCCTTATGGCTTTGATGCCCGGGAGTTCCTTCCACGCGTGTCACTCCATTTGTTTCCTCGTTGGTTACTTCGCGTGTCACTTCATTGGTCATCTCGTTGATCACTTCGCGTGTCACTTCATTGGTCACTTCGTTGGTTACTTCGTGTTTCACTCCATTTATCACTTAGTTGACCACATCAACAGTCACTTCGGCAATTACCTCATTGTTCAATTATCAATTTCCGGATCACGCTACACGTGATGGTTGATATGTGTTCTGTCTGTAAATCAGTTACATTTCAGGAAAAGTAACTTCGTACCACACAGTAGACAGTATAGCCTCTGAAAATCTTTGGTCCTGAAAAGGAGAGGGCCAAATGCAGGTGGAGGGCATTCTAAGAGGCAATACTGTCTACTGTTGAATATTAGATAGCGACTGTCAGGAGTGATAGAAGGGAAGATAAATAATGGATAAAGACTACTCTTCGTAGAGGAGGTATGGGCGACGCTGGATCTTGAAGGATTCGACATCGTCTTGCCACATAGCTTTAATATCAGCGGCAGATGCACCCTCTTTGATCATCTTGCGTACATAATCGCGACCGATCAACAACTCGAAGAATGAACGGAAGAAATAGTCGTCCATGTGAAGATTTGTATAAGCATCAATTACATACGACAAGTCAATGCCTGCAGAATTAATCTCGTCGACAGTCGGCTCGGAACGCAAATCCACACCGTAGCAAAGTCGGTTTAGCTGTGGCGGATTTTTTGCACCGGGTACGCTCAGAGGTGTGAATGAATATTTGTATCCGGTCATATTAGGGTGCCCATAGACCTGAAACGGCTTGTCAGTACCGCGTCCGATGCTTACAGGCGTTGCCTCAAAGTAGCAGAGGGAAGGATAAAGATATATGGAGCGCATATCAGGCAGATTTGGAGAAGGTTTGACAGGAAGAACATATTTTGACTTGTGTGAATAATTCCCGCACTTAATAACCTCGATGTCGCATTTCAGACTATCATCCAGCCAGTTCTCACCATTGATCATACCTGCCATTTCACCAAGAGTCATCCCGTGAACAACAGGAACAGGAAGCCAGCCGACTCCGGATTTGTACTTCATGTCGAGGATTGGTCGAGAATAATCATCTTTTTCTCGTGTAAAGCGCAACACTTCATGACCTTTGCCATAGACGTAACGTATGTATAGAATCTGCACCCTACATCTTGAAGGTCAAATACCAGAACATCAAACATTTCCATTGTTTCATCAGTAGGATAGCCGCCTTTGCCGTCATAAAGGGAACGAATTGGGACCCCCGTAGCTTCATCGACCGAACTTGCCACCATTTCGCCTGCATCTGCAGTTCCTCTGAAGCCGTGTTCCGGAGACATTACGCAGGTGACATTGACACCAAGAGAAAGCATAGTATCAAGAACGTGTCTTTTTTCGGTAATCATTCCGGTCTGATTTGACAGCAGACAAACTCGTTTCCCCTTAAGTAGGGGAATATAGGAATCAACATATTCCGCTCCAGGAACTATTCTCAGAGATGTGCTGATCTTTTCTGCCGGACCCGGTGTATTTGCGGAGCAGGCCGAAAAACCAATTATTAGAATTGAGACGCTCAAAAGTGTGATAAAGTGTTTCATGTTAAAAGATGTTAATATGAGTTCAGATAATTGTCGTCATAATAAAAAGAAGCCACTACCTGTGTCAGGCTAAAATTCAAGTAATCTTGAATCATCCGGATTTACTCTTATATGGACTTTCAAGACTTCCTCAGGCAATATCTCCTCAATATTTTCCGGCCACTCGATAAGACACAAATTGCCGGAGTCCATATATTCGTCAAAACCTATATCCTGAGCCTCAGAGATTTTATTAATCCTGTAAAAATCAAAATGATATACAGGTTGCCCGTTTCTGTCGGCATATTCGTTTACAATTGTAAATGTTGGACTGTTGACAATATCATTAACCCCCAATACACTACAGAGCGATGTAATGAACGTTGTCTTGCCGGCGCCCATGCTGCCATAGAATGCGATAATTGTCGCATCACCTTTTTTTATGAGAAATTCCTCCGCCGCCTGACGGAGAGAAGATAAATCTTTGATCAGAACTTCAGTCATTATATATTATACCTGTCGAGATTTCTGTACTGGACAGCCTCTGAGATATTTTGTAAAGATATAAATTTTCTGCCCTCCAGGTCCGCTATCGTGCGTGCTAATTTCAGAATTCTCCCGTAAGCTCTTGCCGAGAGGTTAAGTTTTTCGATTATTCCATTTAAAAATGCCTTTTCATCCACTCCTACAGCACAATATTTCCTTATCATTGCCGCGCTCATCCTTGAATTTGTAAAAATACCATCATTCTTAAATCTTTCCATCTGAATGGATCTTGCGGCTGCCACTCGCTCGGCAATTGATTCACTGCATTCTCCATCACCCTCTCCTGTCAATTCATCAGCTCTGACTCTCTTTACAAAAATATGCATATCAATCCTGTCCATCATAGGACCTGATATTTTTGACATATAACTGAGAATTGAGGCGGGAGTGCAGAGACATTTCCCTGATGGATCTCCATAATATCCGCAAGGACAGGGATTCATAGAGGCGATAAGCATAAAGGAAGAGGGATATTCTACGCGGTATCTTGCTCGCGAAAGAGTGATTTTCCCCTCCTCAAGAGGTTGTCTGAGCAGATCAAGAGTATTTCTGCTGAACTGTGCTATCTCGTCAAGATACAAGACTCCATTGTGAGCAAGGGAAATCTCTCCGGGGACAGCTCTTTGACCGCCGCCAACGAGGGAAACTGCGCTCGCACTATGGTGTGGTGTCCTGAAAGGTCTTATTTTCAGTAATCCTGTTGTTCCTATTGACTTTCCTGCAACAGAATAGATTTTGCTGGTTTCAATGGATTCCTCTCTGTTCATCCGTGGTAAAATGGATGGCAGGCAGCTTGCCATAAAGGTCTTCCCACACCCGGGACTTCCTACAAGCAGCAGATTATGTCCTCCGGCAGCTGCTATCTCAAGCCCCCGTTTTGCCAACTGTTGTCCCTTGACCTGACAGAAATCGTTATTGTCTTCATCGCTTTGACTGCACTGCTCTGATGTATCTCCTGCAATGAGGAATCTTTCCATATCAATATCGTCGCTTAATATATCAATGACATCCATAAGTCTGTTTACGCCATATACTTTTATTTCACTTATATCTGAAGCCTCTCTTGCAGATTCTTTAGGAAAAATACAGCCGTCGAATCCCTCTTCTTTCGCATGAACGGCTACCGGCAATGCACATGGTACATTCCTGACACTCCCGTCGAGAGCAAGTTCGCCCATTATTATGTATTTTCTGATTTTAGGTGCATTAATCTGCTCTGATGCAGCCAACATTCCGACCGCAATTGCAAGGTCAAATGAAGATCCCTCTTTTCTGATATCAGCCGGTGCAAGATTGATAACGACCCTTCGTCCCGGAATATGGTAGCCATAACTTCTAAGAGCGGTTGTAACACGCAAAAGACTCTCTTTTACTGCGTTGTCCGGTAATCCTACAATATGAAATCCTATCCCGGGTGAAATATCAATTTCTACAGTGACTGTCACAGCGGAAAGTCCAATACACGCAGCGCAAAATGAATTACATAACATCTCTTTCCTCCTCCTCTTATTCGCAAATATACACCGCCAAATTGGTATTTACGCCTGTAACACAAAACTTTATCTATTCTTGAAAATTATTCTGCATTATCAAATAATATATATGATACAAAAATTAAAAATAAATATTTTATCTTCGCTCACAATTGCGGAATTAGAAATGTTTTTTTCAAAAAATACAGGGGAAAAGCAGAACAGAGAGCTTTTTGAAGATGTCTATAAAAGGCATTTTAAGGATATCCTGTTCTATATCAATAGCTTTTGCCGCAATTTGGAATTTTCTGAAAACCTTGCCCAGGATACTTTTGTCTCATTTTGGGAGAATATTGATAAATATGATCGTGAAAAGCCGGCTATTGCCTATCTGATCACCATTGCAAAAAATAAAATACTCAATGCTCTTAAAAGGGCTAAAATTGAACAGCAATATTCTGATTATGCCAAAAATAAAGCTCTGGATGTCACTACCCGCACTTTAAAGAGTTCGAATCTTGAGAATATTTTCACCAAAGACATGGAGAAAATTATAGGCGAATCTGTCAACGGCATGAACGATAAAATAAGAGAAACATTTATTTTAAGCAGATATAAATATTTAAACAATGCTGATATTGCTGCAAGGCAGAATATTTCGCAAAAGGCAGTTGAATACAGGATTACAGTTGCATTGAAAATATTGCGGAAAAACCTTGATGACTATTTAGATAAAATTAAAAGTTAGGGAATAGAACCCCTGGTTTGTATTTATATATGGATATGGACAAGAAAATACTGATAAAATATATTAAGGGTGAAGCAACCCCTGAAGAATCTGATAATGTCGTTTCATGGATTAGTGAAAGTGACAGGAATCAGGAGTATTATTCACAACTCACTGACACCGTGCTCTATGCGTCCATGTCCGATAAGAAGAGTTTTGAAGGGTTGTATGACAGGGAAATGGATGAATCGTGGGACGCCGTCAACAAAAAGATTTCAAAAAGAGACAGCACCAGACAGCATGCAAATATTGTTGTGCTAAGATGGGTAAGTATCGCTGCTGTTTTATGTGTTGCGGTTCTTGTCGCAGTCAATCTTTCTCAGAGACATGATTTGAAGAAGTTTGAATCTCTCTATTCAAATGATTATTCTTCTGTCGACAATCCGATTCAGTCATATTATACTGAAAAAGGAGTGAAAGGTGAAATAACTCTTCCGGACGGTTCGATTGTCAAATTGAATTCGGATTCAAAAATTACATTCCCGAGGAGATTTGCCAATGATAAAAGAGAGGTCAGTTTTGATGGCGAAGGTTATTTCGATATTGCAAAGAATCCTGACAGGCCGATGATAATCACAACATCCAAAGGGATGCAGCTGGAGGTTTTGGGCACAACATTTCATTTATGTTCATATATCAATGATGACAAGACCACAGTGACGCTTATTTCAGGATCCGTAAATGTTTCCAAACCGGGGAATGAAACGGTATTATTGAAACCGATGGAATCCATTTCATTCTTTGACAATAAGATCAGGATCCCTGCCGTGACTGCTCAACCTGATACCACCAAAGAGCTGGCCTGGATCAGAGGGGAGCTTATCTTTGACAACACACCGCTTTCTGATGTTATCAGGACACTTGAAAGATGGCATGGTGTAAAATTTGATATTCCGGACAAATCAGTTCTGGGCTACACATTTAC
>CAZPLM010000008.1:10057-20173 GCA_964587275.1 uncultured Muribaculaceae bacterium
TGCAGACTTCGATGCTGAATCTATCGTACAGATAATGGAGATTCTGAAGTTTACCACTCCTATCAAATACAGCATTAAAGACAATACTGTCCATATCGCTAAAAAATAAAAAAAATCCACTCACAGTTTTAGGAAGTCATTGTCGTTAATTGTAGATGATAATGAAAACCTAATTATAATTTGATAATGAAGACTATTCCAAAATGTTATCAACGGCACAAAATTTTTGTGCTGATTCTTTTCTTTTGCCTTCTTTCAACAGGATTGAAAGCGCAAAATGTAACTCTTAATGTAAGTAACACTCCTTTGAAAGCAGTGCTTTCGGAGATTACAACTCAGACGGGAATTCCTTTCATGTACAGCAATGTTCTTGAAGGAATCCAGAACCCTGTTACTTATAAATGCACGAACCAGGATATTAATACTGTCCTGAACTCTATTTTAGGCGACAAGATCACCTATAAAATGTTTGACGGCAAGATTGCTCTTGCTCCTATAGAACAGGCAGCGCCGGTGTCAAAGAAAAAAATATCAGTTCGCGGTACTATCATAGATGCTACTACCAGTGAACCGATTGCAGGTGCTGTGGTTATGATACAGGGGACTACAAAATATGTGATGTCCTCTGACAATGGCCAATACTCAATCGAGGCTGCAACAGGTGATATTCTGAATGTTTCCATTATCGGAATGGAGACTCAAAATGTAACTGTTCGCAACTCCTCTGTAATTAATATCGAGCTTAAGCCGGATGTTATTTCACTTGATGATGTTGTAGTTACAGGATATCAGACCTTGTCGAAGGAACGTGCTACCGGATCATTTGACAATGTCGGCCCAAAGTTGCTTGACAAGCCACAGGTCTCAATTGAATCAAGCCTGATTGGTAATGTCGCCGGACTTCAGATAATAGACAGAGGTTACAGGGACCGTGAAGAACAGATTGTAATCAGAGGTTTGACCTCTCTCGGCTCAAATGCAGCTCCTCTTATCGTTGTTGATGGATTTGCAATCGAAGGAACGCTTTCTTCATTGAATCCAAACGATATTGCAAGTATTTCAGTTTTAAAGGATGCAGCAGCCGCTTCAATTTGGGGCGCACGCTCAGCAAATGGTGTCATTGTCGTAACCACAAAGAAAGGTCAGAAGAACAAAGTGGATGTAGAACTTAACGCATTTGTAAAAATGTCTGACTATTTTGATCTTGACTATGCCAACCCCCTTGCATCAAGCGCTGAAACTGTAGAGTATGAGAAACTTGGTTTTAAAACTAAATATTTCAACGAAGGCTCCTATCTAGCAAATAATTACTCCACAAGTATTTATAATAGGAATTACAGATTATATTCTCAGGCTTGTGTTCTGATGAATGAGAACAGGCTCGGATTTATCAGTGATTCAGATATGAATAGCGGACTTGAAAAACTTGCAAATCAGGATAACAGGGACCAGATCAGAAAGTATCTTCTCAACCGTCCTCTTACCCAGCAATACAACCTCAGTATCTCCGGAGCCTCAGAAAGGATGAATAATGCATTGTCATTAATGTTCGAAGACAATATCGGGAGCTTCAAGGGAAACAAGGATGCAAAGTACACTCTGAACTTCAGAAATACGACATCCTTATATAAATGGTTGGATCTCAGTGTTTCTGCAATGTTCCAATATACAGATGAGCAGGAAAACGGTATTTCTCTTTCAGATATTAAGGATATGTCACCATACGATATGCTTGTTGATGACAGTGGTAATTACTGCAATGTCCAGAAAAACTTGTATCTACCTGTCATAAAGAGGTATATCACAGATAAAAACGTTGAATTCCCCTATTCCGACTGGACATATAATCCTCTCCAGGAAATTCGTACAAGAGATATTACCAATAAGTCAATGTACGGTCGTTTCCAGGCCGGCCTGAAATTCATAATCATACCTGGTCTCGATTTCGAGTCAAAGATACAGTATGAAATGATGAGTGCTAAATACAAGGCTATCTATGATGAAGATAGCTACCAGGTTCGTTTCTATGTTAACGAAACATCAACCTGGAACGGAAATGCCTCTACACCTGTTACTCAAAACCTTCCAAGTGGTATGGCCCTTCAAGAAAACAACAGCAGTCTGAATGCATATAACTTTAGAAATCAACTGAGTTTTGACAGGACTTTTAAAGATAAACATGCAGTTTCTGCGATCATCGGTACTGAAATGAGCAGCAGGGTATATGAAACATATACCGGTGATAAATTATATGGATATAATGATGAACTTCTTTCTGTTACCGCACCGCTAAATGGTATAGCAACATCAACGAATGTCCTCTATAATATGTTCGGGAAAATGGAATATTATAATACTATAGATTACCCTTCCGGAAGCAGAACATATAATATAGACAGATATTTCTCAATGTATGCAAATGCATCCTATACATACGACAGAAAATATACTGTCAGCGCAAGCGCCAGAAGTGATGCTTCTAATCTTATCACTTCAGATCCGTCAATCCGCTACTCTCCATTTTGGTCTGTCGGAGCATCATGGGAGATGTCACGAGAAAATTTCATTAAAGAAATCTCCTATATAGACAGACTTGCTGTCAGGGCAACTTACGGCTTTAACGGGAATGTTGACAAGTCGACATCTTTGGAGCCACTTATGTATGTTTATGGGTCAAGTTATTATACTGGGACAAGTCAAGGTTGGCTTTCAAGTTATGGAAATCCATCCCTTGGCTGGGAAAAGACAGGTACATTCGATTTAGGTGTTGATTACTCTCTTTTCGGAGGCAAGCTTTTCGGTAAACTCGATGTATATGATAAAGAGGGCAGAGACCTGATTTCTATGGTATCAATCGCCTCTGCATACGGTGACGATTCTCAGGACATCAATGCTATTTCTATGTATAACAGGGGTATAGAGCTGTCAGTCGGCAGTTCGCTCAAAAGCGGAGATTTCGGATGGACAGGGAATCTGTCGTTCTCATACAATAAAAACAAGATTACCAAATTATATAAAGATTCGGGGACACTTGTAAATAGAGTGTATGGTCTCGGTTCGGGATGGGAATATGCTGAAGGATATGATGCCAGCACTATCTGGACATTCAAATATGGCGGAATGCAGGAACTGAACGGCAAAACTCAGCCGGTAATTGTTGATAAGAATGGAGAAAATCCACGCGGATTGACAACATACCATATTGCTTTTGATTCATCCGATTATCTTGTTTCCGGAGGTTCGTCTGTCGCCCCATACATTGTAGGTTTCAATAATAGTTTCTCTTATAAGAATCTTTCACTTTCATTTATTATTACAGGTTATTTTGGTCACAAGTTTAGAAGAACATCATTTAATTATCCTACAATGACCAGCGGTAATGGTAATATAAATAAATATTATAGTGAAGTCCTGAATTGTAATCCTGACGAATTGATTCCTCTATTGGACTTTGAGGCCGGAGAATCCTATCCAATTTATATGCAATTATATTTAGATCAACTTGACAATCAAATCTGCAATGCGGGCAATATCCGTATTCAGGAAATCAATCTTACTTACAATTTAAGTAAGAGATGTGCTAATTCAATTGGCATTGGTGGATTGTCAATTTATGCTCAATTAAATAATGTCGGAGTTATTCTGTTCAACAAATATGGACAGGATCCGCTTTATCCGATGGGAACTGTAAAACCTGGAATGTCCTGTACTTTAGGCTTTAAGTTTAAATTCTAAATCTGATATACAATGAAAAAATTAAATATACTATTAATGTTTTTTATCGCTCTCATTTTGACGGGATGCGAAGACTTCCTCTCGGTGAGGCCGTCAAAGTCCTCTTATGTAGTACCATCCACATACGGTGATATGGAGACTATACTGGCGGCAATGTGGCGCAGTGACTGCGTATCATATAATCTTGTTTTCGGAGGAGGAGATATTGATCTAAATGCCAAACTTGAAGCAATGTCCAACGGTAAATATGTTGTCGAAGCAGTTGAAGGTGCTACATGGGAAAGAGATCATAATGGAACAAGTAAAGACTATATGTGGCTTTATCGCCATCAAAATATTTTCCGTTCAAATCTTGTTTTAGGAAAGATCAATGATGGGGCCATTGATGCAACTGACGCTGAGTTGCAGCGTTTGCGTTCTGCAGCTTGTTTCAGAAGGGCATATTCTTATATGGAACTGCTTAATGTCTATACACTTCCATATTGCGAGGCTAATCTGCAGGAACTTGGACTGATAAAATGTGAAAAAGCATCCTTCGACTATACTCTCAAACGTATGACTCTCCAAGAGACTTATGACTTCGTTGAAAAGGATATTCAGGAGGCATTGAAATTTGATGTCAATCTTACAGAGCGTACAGGAGTTGGAAGTCCGTACAGAGTCACTTCTCCTGCCGTGAATGCTCTTGCAGCAAGATTTTATCTTATAAAACAGGATTATGCCAATGCTGAAAAATATGCAAAAGCAGCTCTCTCTCTTTACGGTGAGGGTAATATTCTTGACTACAATGCCATCGGTTATTCATCATTTAGCGAAAAAAGTACTATCGTAATTGATGGCAAAGAGGTGGCATTTGAGGTTAAATATCCAAATACATATTCAGGGTATGATGTTGTCAATCAGTGGACAGAAAACTATTTTACCGGATCTGCAGAAGGTACATATTCTTCAGGATTTTCTACAGACTTTATCCCATCACAGTCCCTTATCGACTGCTATAATGCAGACGGTGACTGCGAAATGGATGCAAGATGGAAATACTTTTATGTAAAGAACTATTGCTATTTGCGTGGCTATGCCATTGATCTTCCATATTTGATGCGTCCTAATACCTATTCGCTCACAGTTCCTGAAATGCTTCTTACAGTAGCAGAGTGCGAAGCTCGTGTCGGGGATTATAATACGGCTATGACATACGTCAATCGACTTCGTGCCAAGAGAATCGACCCTGCAGGCAAAGTCAATCTGACTGCCGGCAACAAGGATGAGGCAATTGCAATTGTACTGCGCGAAAGACGTCGCGAAATCGGTCCGTTTATGAGACTGTTTGATGTCAGAAGATATAACAGCAATGATTATTCGGCTGATGATGTAACTGTTACACAGACATTCTATGATTATTCTCCTGCCGGTGTCAATTATTCATCTGCAATGAAGACTTATACACTTAAACCTGGTGACCGTAAGATTGCCGCACAGATTCCTGTAAGTGATATTATGTCAAGCAGAGGGGAACTTCAGCAAAATACATACTAATATGAGAAGTAAAGTACTATATAATTTCATATTCGGATTATCAGTACTGCTGATTGTTTCCTGCAATTCAAATAAAGGAGATTTTATGCTTAAGGGTAATGTGACAGGTTACCCTGAAGGCAAGATTTATTTCCATTATTCAGCAGGGGACAGTACGATTGTTGACAGTTGTGAGGTCAAAAATGGATCATTTGCTTTCAAGGGCAATCTCGAAGAGCCGACAAATGCACTTCTTGCCAATATGCCGAAATATGTCAGAGGTGCTGATTACCAAGCGTTGAACTTTTTTATCGAGCCTGATTCAAGAATGGATCTTACTGCTGACTGGATAATTGATTCCACTACTCGCAGAGTTCAAAATTATGAGTTGACCGGTTCAATGACGAATGACGATTACCTGGGTTTTAAAAATGAATTTGAGAATTTAAATTCTCGTGAAGAAATGCCTCAATTACTTTCTTCATTTATCAAGACTCATCCGAACTCATTCATGTCTGTCTATTTATTGAGTAGATATGTGGATAGTTTTGACCTTGAGAAACTGGAGCAGTGTGAAAGTTTACTTGGCGATACGGCAAGAGCTTACTCTCCAATGGTGGAAGTCAATAAAGCGATTACTTCTTTAAAGAGAATCCAGATTGGAGAAAAGGCCCCTGATTTTACCCGCACTGATCTGAATGGTAATACATTCAAGTTATCGGACTTTATGGGGAAAACCGTGCTTTTAGATTTTTGGGCTTCATGGTGCGGCCCATGCCGGGAAAGTATGCCTCATGTCAAATCTCTTTACGCCAAGTATCATAAAGCCGGATTGGAGGTGATATGTATCGGTGACAATGACTCTCTTCAGGATAAATGGAAAGAGGCAATAGAGAAGGACGGGACATCCGATTTTATCCATACGCTTCGCGGACTTAAAAGGACAGAAAACGGGTTTGATAGGAGCGATGATCTTGATGATCTCTATACAGTTCATACCATTCCAAGTAAATTTTTGATTGACAGGGATGGAGTATTGCGCGGGATTAAGGTTGAAGATGCCGCTCTTGACTCCCTGCTTACTGATATTTTTGGGTTTTAGTTAATAATGTAAAAACGATGGCTGAATTAACCTTGAAATAACAGGAAAATTCAGCCATCTTTGTATATAATTATATTTATATGAAACGACTATTATCGATTGTTTTCGGCCTGATAGTGTGTTCTGTTGCCTTTGCGCAGGTAAAGGTTTATGGAGATTCGTATGAACAGGCTTTGGAACAGGCACGGCAGGAAAATAAACTTCTGCTTATCAACTGTACCAGCCCCGGTGGCTGAGCGCCGTGTATCAAGGTAGATAAGGATTATCTGCCGAGCGTCAATGTGGGCAATGCTCTCAACGACAAATTTATCTATTTCAGATGTCCTTCCGGACATAATGACAATGATTGGATCGAATCTAAGTATATGGTTTCGGGACATCCTACATTCTTAGTACTTGACAAGGACGAGAATCTTCTCTCACGTGCTGTCGGGGCAAGTAGCCTGGAAAATGAGTTCATCGCATCGATTGTGGCGCTTGCTGATCCATCAAATTTTATTGAGAACAAGAAAAGTGATTTTGAAAATGGCCGAATCTCACCGGCAGATTATTTCGTTTATTCTGATAATGCCGGCCTGGAACATGAGAGCTCTCGTGCATTGGAAGCTCTTTATCGACAGTATGTTACGAAAGACAGTCTCGATGTTTTTGCCCAAAATTATCTTGGTTTTTTCGCACTTGTAAACTTTGACAAGGTCAATTCGTCACTTTACGAATTTCTGTGTGACAGTACCAATGTCGTATATGTTGATTCAACTATGAAGCAACGGTTTCAGACGCTTTCACGAACGACTGTTTCTAATAGTGTCAAATATATGCTGCTTGACAGTGGAGAGCTGGATAGCCTTGAATATGAGGAAGTAGGACGGGAGGTGGCAAAGCTGAATGATAAATCGATGGGTATTATGTATTCATCAATAATCGGAGTCAGAGAAAATGGGTTGACTGTAATGTATGATAAAGTGCTTACCGATTTCGAGGCTCTTAACAAACGTTCATTATTCGATTTTATCTACTATTTCTACCGTCATCCGGATCTTGTAGAACACAGCGAAAGCGCAAAAGCATTCCTGCAGAAGATCACAGACACATCAAATGGCAAGGAAAAGGCTCGAATGCAGTCTCTCTACGACGGAATTTACAATAAATAACTCTTGCACATCACTGATTTATACAGGGCAGTTGATTCATTTCAACTGCCCGTATTGTTTATAAGCAGTTAATAGATGTGTTATGTAAATTTGTAGTACAACTACAGATTTACATAAATTATTCTAATTGTCAAAATCTCACACGATTCACAATAATGACAGATATACTGCGGCGACGGCTGTGATAGCGGCTGTTTCTATGCGGAGGCGGGAGTCGCCTAAGGAGACAGGCTGCCAGCCGTGGTGGATGGCGAGTTGGATTTCATCGCGCGAAAAGTCGCCTTCCGGTCCGATCATTACAATGATGTCATGGTAGCCTTTAATGGCCTCTGTAAGGGGGATCTTTTTTACTCCATACATTGAAACGTCATCGCAGTAACAGATGAAAAGTCCCTTTTTGCCACCGTCAGAAGCGGCTGTTTCCTTAGAAATGTTTACCAGAAAATCGGACACCTTTGAAGGGGCATGAAGTACCGGCACTGCTGCTTTGTGAGATTGTTTTGCAGCCGAAATCAGTATTCTCTCAATTCTCTCTGGCTTAAAGACTTTTCGCTCTGAATATTCTCCGAAAAGCGGGGTGATTTCATTTACACCAATCTCAGTGGCTTTCTCTGCGAACCATTCGAAGCGATCGATATTTTTAGGAGGTGCAACTGCGGCATGGAGTCTATATGGATGAGAACCGTATCCTTCCTGTTTCTCCTCAATTCTGAATGACAATTCTTTAGGAGAAGCATCTGTTATGACACATTTGTAAAGTGTGCCGCAGCCATCCACAATATGGATGATATCACCCTCTTTGTGCCTCAGAACGCGGATGCAGTGGTTGGACTCCTCGCTGTCAAGCGTAAGTCCGCCCGTAGATATGTTTTTAGAATAAAACAATTCCATAGCACAAATATAATCAGCATTTTCATTATCTTTGAAGTTATATTTCAAAAAGATAATTAATGACACAAGTTAAAACTCAGCGATATGTGGCTCTTGATGTTCTCAGGGGAATGACAGTCGCAGGGATGATTCTCGTTAACAACCCCGGGTCATGGTCTCATATTTTCAAGCCGCTCGAACATGCTCCATGGATCGGATGTACGCCTACCGATCTTGTATTTCCTTTTTTTCTGTTTTGTGTAGGCGTGGCAATGGCATTCTCGTTTGCCAAATACGGAGATGTCCTGAATGCTGAAAGTTCTAAAAAACTTGTAAAAAGAGGCATTCTCATTTTTCTTGTAGGCTTGGCTCTCAATATGTTCCCTTTCTACCCGACTTCATGGAAACCTGAGATGACATTCTGGCAAAATTATGGCTATTGGATACAGCATATTAGGATATTCGGAGTTCTTCAGAGAATTGCCATGTGTTATATAATTGGAGGATTTCTTGCCTTGTGGTTAAAAACCCCAAAACGGATTCTGCTTGGGATTGCAGGGGTTACAATTCTCCACTGGATATTGCTTTGGGCATTTGGAGGAGAAGGATGGAGCACTCTTGAAGGTAATATTTCCGGCAAACTTGACATTGCACTCATTGGCGAAAATCATGTGTATCACGGTTACGGCATTCCTTTCGATCCGGAAGGCATACTTGGAGCTCTTTCAGGTGCAGGTACAGTGTTGCTCGGGTTTTTCATAGGTCAGACGATTCGCCATACCGAAAATAAGATAGATGCAGTTGCAAAACTATATACCATTGCCGCCATTTGTCTTGGACTCGGCTGCATCTGGAGCATCTGGCTGCCGATCAGCAAGCCGCTTTGGACAGGATCATACGTGCTTTATGCAGGAGGTTGGGCTATACTGATGCTGGCATTTTTTATCTATTTCATTGATGTCAAGGGGAAAGAAAAGGCATTTGTTCCGTTCAAGGCAATGGGAATGAATCCTCTCTTCGCTTTTGTTATGGCCGGAGTTTTTGCAAAGGTATTCGGTCGAGTTATCAAATGGTCTTATCAGGTACCCGCAGGTGGGGGAACATTTGACCGGGTGACCACAAGCCTGTCAGGGTGGTTTTACCGGAACTGCTGCGTTTCGATCTTCGGAGATAACGAGTATGCTTCACTGATGTATGCTATTATTTATGTGGCGATATTCCTGGGAATGGCGATGTGGCTCTATCGTAAAAAAATAATAATCAAGTTGTAATGTATATCGGAGTATTGTCAGACACTCATTTTTACTTTGATGACTGCCTAAAGCGGTTCTTCGAACCTGTTGATGTGTTGTGGCATGCCGGAGATTTTGGAAACATCGCCGTTGCCGATGAAATTGTAAAATTTAAACCGCTTGTCGGTGTCCACGGAAATGTCGACGGAATGGATATTAGGGCGGTATATCCTGAATATCAAGCGTTTATGGTGGAGGAAATGAAGGTGCTTATGAAGCATATCGGGGGATTTCCTGGCAGATATGATTATGATGCATTTCGGTTGATTGCCTCCAAGAGACCTGACATTTTCGTTTGCGGTCATTCACACATCCTCAGAATAATGAATGATAAGAAATTCAAAATGCTTGTCATTAACCCGGGAGCTGCAGGGCTCCAGGGACTGCATCTTGTCAGGACAGCGGTCAGATTTCACATAGATGGAAAAGATATACACGACCTGGAGGTCGG
>CAZPLM010000009.1:0-20039 GCA_964587275.1 uncultured Muribaculaceae bacterium
GCTTTTTCTCTCTATAGAGAGGAAATGATACAGTGTCCGCATAAAAGTCTCCATCCGGTGAAACGGCTGTAATGTGAAGAGGCAGAATAAGATTACCGTCAGTATTTTCTGAAAATTTACAGGCAATGGAGATGTTGTATTCTATGTCAGATCTTTCAAGGTTAAGGTCAAAAAGATAAAGTCCCGCCGTATCTGTCAGCGGATTTATATCTTTAAAGGAATAACCGTCATACGGTTTGTTGCTGCACGATAATAGACTGAAGGTCAGGGTTATCATGAGCAGACTATTTTTCAGGTGCGTCGCCATTTCTCGGCTTAAAGTTTTTCTTTCTTTTTTTTGCGGGCCTCTTATGCTTTTCGTCAAATCTTGAGATGCTGTCATCACCTACCGCGCTCACAAACTCATTTTCCTTTCCGTGTGCAGACTCCTGAGGTATCATTGTGTCAGGCTTGACTCCCTTCCTGTTGAGGTTAAGATAGTCCCATACTTCTTTAGGTGAGAGAGGTACCATATTGGAAAGGCTGCTTTTGTCGTATGAAAACCACATTATGTGTTTAAGAATGTCCGTTTTCATAAGAAATGCCTGACCATCTTTAAATTCAAGAGGCTCCCTGATATCAGGGAAACTTTTAATGGCATCTATGTATGCAGAAGCTTCATAATTGATACAACATTTTAGTTTGCTGCACTGACCTGCGAGCTTCTGAGGATTTAACGATAGGTCCTGACATCGTGCTGCCTGTGTAGTTATCGACTGAAATTCAGACATATATCTTGAACAGCAGAGCTGTCTTCCGCAGACACCGAGCCCTCCGATCAGTCCTGCTTCCTGTCTAGCTCCAATCTGTTTCATCTCTATCCTGATATGGAATTCTTCTGCAAAGTCCTTGATTAGTTGTCTAAAGTCAACACGTTCATCTGCAATGTAGTAGAAAATGGCTTTAGTGCCGTCTCCCTGAAATTCCACATCCCCGATTTTCATATTAAGACCAAGATTTGCAGCAATCTGTCTTGAGCGGATCATTGTTTTCTGTTCACGTGAAATGGCCTCTTGCCATCTCTCTATGTCGAGGATTTTTGCTTTGCGATATATCTTCTTGAACTCGTATGCCTTTGGATCTATCCTGTGCCTTATGAGCTGTCTTATGACAATCGGTCCCTCGAGGGTAATGATCCCGACATCATGTCCATTAGTGGCCTCTACAACAACGATATCTCCTGTCTTTAAAAGCTGATTGGAGTCATTTCTGCAGACTAATTTACGGGTATTCTTGAAGCGTACTTCATAGAGATCCCTGTATTTGTCTGCTGATATATCTGACAGCCAGTTGAAATCCGATAGCTTGCAGCAACTCTGATTATAGTTGATGTTCAAAGCTCCATGCTGAGTGCGTTCCACATCGCATCCTCTTGAACAATCGTATTTTATATCTCCTTTGTCTTTTTGCATAATAACTACAAATATAATAATAAGCGATTACACAAGTCACAGAAAATCAATTTTGAGTTGACATTGCTTTCGATCATACGGCGTGCGGAATCAAAAGCGGTGGTCGCTTTTTCATAAAAGGCCGGTTTTATCTTTAGTGATAAATCTGTGATGTATTTGCGTTCGCTTGCTCTGACGAATGAGATTTGTCCCAATCCCTGAGCAGTCATATAAATTTTTCTAATGAACTCACTTCCATATTCGCAGAATTCTTTCTGCTGTTCTTTTCCCATATCGGCAATGTTTTCCCAAAGAGGAAACATTGTGCCGAGGTCTTTTTTCAGACCGGCATTGAAGATATCCTTCAGCAGCGAGTCGAATTCATTTTCCTCTTCCTGTTCGGAAATGATCTTTACGGCTTTTCCGTAACTGCCTCCTGAAAGGCTCGCTATGGTTAAGGCATCTTCTTCCGCCATTGGATAATCTTTAAGGATAAGTTGGCTAAGTTCTTCCTTGTTTACAGGCGGCACTCTGACAATCTCGCATCTTGAAAGTATCGTAGGAAGAAGTTTGTCCGGTGCATGGGTGACAAGCAGGAAAAGCGTGCCGGCAGGCGGCTCTTCAAAGAGTTTGAGCAATTTGTTGGCAGCCTCTGCGTTCATCTTTTCGGGCAGCCAGATTATCATAATCTTGTACTCGCTTTCATAAGGTTTGAAAAGCAGCTTGTCCATGATATTCCTGGCTTCATTTACTCCTATAATTCCTGTTTTATTGGTAATACCGATAGCATTGTACAGATCCTGTTCTCCAAAGAAGGGATTTGAAGTGAGTAAGTTCCTCCAATTGTCGAGGAAATAGTCTGAAATCGGTTTCTTTTTCTCCTGCGACCCAAGCTGATCTGATGAATTTACCGGAAAGGCGAAATGAAGATCAGGGTGTACAAGTCTTTGGAATTTGAAGCATGATGGACAGTTGCCGCATGAGTCACCATCCTGTTTGTTTGTACAATTTACATATTGCGCCAGAGCCACGGCAATAGCAACAACTCCCGACATATCTGCTTCACAAAAAAGCAGAATATGTCCTAATCGATTGGTTTTAACCATATTGATTAGCCGGTACTTTAACTCGTCGTATCCTTGTATCTCTGAAAATCGCATGCTACAAAATTACAATCATTTCGCATTTTTTGCAATCAAACAGGAGTTTTAACTTTATACCGTTGTTAACCAGGTAGAGAGGTTCCTTCTGATTACAATTGCATAAGCCCAGCTCATATTTTATACAGTATTTTGTACGCATAAGTTCTGCTCCATCGACCTGATTTAGTTCGTATGCCGGGGCTATTTGATTGAATCCCAAATCTGTATAGACCTCTTTTGCCATTTTGTTGGCACAGTTTGAGAGAAAAGTGAGGCTGTTGCCTGCCAGTCGGTTGGATTCTGACATGCGGTTTATTTCCGCATTGTCCCGAGTGGCCACTTTAATAGATTTTTTTATCGTTTCGATTCTTTTTTCATTAAGAATTTCAGCCATTCTGTTCCTAAGAGTATTTAATATTGAAGCAGGATGGAAATAGAGAGTGTCAGCCTCTATTTTCCCGATGGAAAATGAGTAGTTGAGGCTTCTTTTACTCAGGTTTCTCCTGATGTTTTCCAATGCAGAATCGCTGTTATTTGCCGGTTGAAGGCCCTCCCTGATTTCAATTTCCGCTTTGCACCCTCCGAGCAGTTTGTCAAATGGATCATTGCTCTCTGCGGAAAGTGTCAAAATCCCGTTTTTCGCACAGTAATTGATTGTGGCGCTGATCAGCCTCTTTGGCATATTGTGTTCAAGTTCGTGTTCAAACTTTACGTCGAGATTGCGAAAAACAGTATCTCCTGTTTTTAATCCGGTACTCTCTTTGACTGTGATTCTGTTACCATTGCATACTTCTGCGCGCATTCCAAGCACTTTTCCATCAGCAGAGGTGAATGCAAGTCCGTCTCCATTGGAAATGACCTCTTTTGTGTTGATTTCCAATGTGTTTCCTGAAATATCAGTGATGGTGCCGAGATTTTTTCCCATTGATTTTGCAGCAGACACAGAGTTCCATTTCCCTCTTTTCCCATCGATGTACAACATAGTATAACCTCTGTTGAATGTAACATCGGGGTCAGGATGGAAACCTCCTTCGAGGACTCCTGCTGAAGCTTTGCAATATTGCGGATGGTCGGAGATATAATCGTCTATGACATTTCGGTAGTAGCGTGTTATGTTTTTTACGTAAGAGGCATTTTTAAGACGACCTTCAATCTTAAATGAGCAGATTCCCGATTCCACAAGATCTCCAATTCTTTCATCCAATCGATAGTCTTTGAGAGAAAGCAGGGGTCTGTTCTTTACGATGACCTTGCCCGTACTGTCAATCAGGTCATACGAAGACCTGCAGGCCTGAGCGCATTCGCCTCTGTTTGCGCTTCGTCCGGTAAGTCGTTTGCTCAGATAACATTGCCCGCTATAACAGACGCATAATGCTCCGTGGACGAAAAATTCCAGTTCGCATTTAACGGCTTTTCTTATTGCATTGATTTGATCAATAGAGAGTTCCCTCTCCAGAATCAAGCGTGTGAATCCAAGGGCTTCGAGTATTTTTGCCTGTTCAGGAGTGCGGATGGCGGCCTGGGTGGAGGCGTGCAGTTCAATCGGCGGCAGCTCCATCTTTGTAATGGCAAGATCTTGAACGATAATTGCATCAGCGCCAGCACGATATATGTTCCATATCATCTCTTTTGCCTTGTCAAGTTCCGAATCAAAGAGAATGGTATTGACTGTTACAAAGATCTTTGCTGAGAAATTACGGGCATAGTCAACCAGATCTTTTATATCACTGATTGAATTGCCCGCAGCTTCACGTGCTCCGAATGAAGGTCCTGCGATATATACAGCATCGGCACCACAGTCTATAGCTGCAATGCCGATGTCTTTATTTTTTGCCGGAGCAAGCAGCTCAAGCTTTAGTTGCATTTCAATGTTGTAATCCAGTATTTTGCACCTTCACCCCATTTAGGATCATTTTCGATCTGTTTGAAATAACTGCAAGCCTTTGCTTTCTGGTTTGCATCTTTCAGGGCTGTGCCAAGTTGATAGATAATCTGAGCCTTATCCGAAGCATTCGGGCTTTGAGCAAGGTATGCCTCAAATCCGTCTGCAGCAATCTGGTTTTGTTTTAACTGTAATGCAGAGATGCCGATAATTTTCTGAGCATTTGCATTATCATGAGCCTGAACTGATAGTTGAGCAGCCTCGAGGGTACCTTTAAAATCTTTTGCCTTTTGACAGGTAACAGCCTGTTTTAGGTAAACATTTGAAAGTTGTTTGTTGGCGGCATCTGCCTGTCCTTTTTCAGTAGCTGTTTTGAGCGCTTCGATTGCAGCATCGGTATTTCCGCTTGCTGAATAAGCCATACCCATTCTCAAATAAGCTGCGCCATTTTCAGGATCAGCCTCTACAACTTTTGAGTATGCTTCTGCGGCTCCGTCGTAATTCTTGTCATTTAGGAGGTTACCTGCTTTTGCCATCAGCATCTTAGGGGTAAGGGAATAAGCTTCTGCGACAACATCATCGTTATTTGCATATTCAGTTGCTTTTTCTGAGGCTTTCTTAAAACTTGAAACTGCGTTGTCAAAATCGCCTGCCTCCGCATATTCTTTTCCTATTGCCATGTAGATTTTTGGAATAATCTCTTTGCAGTCATTTGCAATTGAGGCGCCCTCTTCACCAAGAGCGGTTGCAGAAGTGAATGCACTTTCAAATTGGGTTATAGCTTCCCGGTTATTGCCTGCGCTCAATGCTGTTGCGCCTGCGTTGTAAATGTTAGTAGCTGTCTCAACATCCTGAGCTACTGCTATTCCCAAAGTAAAAAGGGAAATAAGGAGAGTAAGAAATGTTTTCTTCATCAGTTTATTGTGTTATAAATTTGTAGTTCTTTGATTTTATTGGCATAAATCAGGCCAATGGCCGCAAATTTATAAAAAATTGACAATACATACAAAATAGAAAATGGCTTAAATTGTTATTTTTGCAATATATTCATAAGTGAGAAAGAATGAAAAATAAAAACCAACCTGCGATAATTGAGATTGACAATTGTCTTGTTTCATCCGAGATTATAACGGAATGTTTTTCCTGCGACTATGAAAAATGCAAGGGCATTTGCTGCATAATTGGTGACAGCGGCGCTCCGGTTACTGAGCAGGAGTGTGAAGAACTGGAAAGACATTATGCTGCCTATTCATCTTTGATGACTGAAAAAGGCAGGTCAAAGATAGCTGAGGCTGGTTTTTTCAATATAGACAGTGATGGGGATATTGTAACTCCGCTTGTTGGAGACAAGGGTGAATGTGCGTATGCTGCATTTGAGAATGGCAATTGTTTCTGTTCTGTCGAGAGAAGTCACTGTAACGGGCATTGCGAATTTGTAAAGCCGATATCATGCCGTCTTTACCCGATAAGAGTTTCAACTCTTTCAAATGGGATGAAAGCACTGAATCTTCACCGCTGGCATCTTTGCCGTGATGCTTTCGAGAAAGGTAGAAAAGAAAAACTCCCTGTGTATCAATTTCTCAGGGAGTCAATCATTTTTCAGTTCGGTGAGGAGTTTTACTCTTTACTTGAAGAAGCGGCAAGAATCTTTAATGCGGAATCATAATCCTCATCGTTGACCATCAACTTTACACCGTAGCCGTTTATTCCGCCAAGGCCCGGGAAAGGAGAACTCTCATTCACGACCTCAGACATTATTCCTTCATTTTCAAGAACGCCTTTTGCTAAGTGCGCTTCGAAGGGGTCAGAGTATGTGGCAACAGATTTCATACGCTTGTATTTATTGATTATTGTTCGGCTCGTCTATTTCCCTGAATGCATAATCCAATGCATTCTGGATTCTGACAGTATCTTTTCTCAACCCCTCGACTGTGATTGGGTTTTCAGAAAGGTTGATCGTAACTGTGTCTTCGTACATTCTCGTGAAACGTCCGATTGATTTTCCATAATGGAATTTCAAAATGTCCCCCTCTTCTGAAGCGAGGATAAAGCCTGCATTTTCAAGAACCATATCAATTGCATGGCGATATTTTGCTGTATCCGAATTAAGAAATATTTTCGACTTCTTAAACCCAAGTAACGGGTAAAGTAATGATACAACGGCAAATATAATAGCTATTTCCCACAGGGAATCCGGTTTGAACATATCCTTGAAAGATGCGCCTGATTTGTCAGTAAGCATTACAATGGCTACAATAATGAAAAAAAAGATGGCAAAATAGACAAGGTATTTGACAGCTCTGATGATATATCTCATGGCTCAGGTATTATTGATTGTTAATAATGTGCAAATGTAATAAAAATAATAAGTGTATATTTGCCGTAAATATTCATGATTATGGAAAAAGAGGAAAAACTCAAAAAAGTTGTAATAGGATTGGGCATTCTGGCCGGACTTCTTCTGGCTGCGCTTATTTTTATTTGGGTAAGCAAGAATAACATAGTAGGCGACCTTCAGGTTGAAAAAGAAGACTTGACGGCTCAAATGGTAGAATTGCAGAATGAATATTCGGTATTGAGCAGTACCAACGACACTTTGAACAGCGAGCTTGAAGTTGAGAGGGAGAAAGTCAATCAGATGATTGAAAGATTTAAGGCGACTGAGGCTACCAACAGGGCTCAGATAAGGAAATATGAGAAAGAGCTTGGGACTCTACGCTCGATTATGAAACATTATATCGTTCAGATTGATTCTCTAAATACCCTTAATGTCTCACTCCGCGAAGAGGCATCTTCAGCCCGTAAGGAGGCGGCAGAAAGCAAGAAACAATATAATGATTTGCGCTCGACTGCCGATGAATATGCAAAACAGGTTGAAAAAGGCTCTGTTGTCAAGGGGCGCGGTGTCAATCTTGTTGCAATAAACTCATCAAATAAAGTTACAGATCGCAGCAGCCGTGTTGAAAAACTGAGAACCGATCTCTTCCTTGTTGAGAACAGTATTGCAAAGAAAGGGCCTAAAAAGGTCTATATCAGAGTTAAAGGTCCGGATGGAGTGTTGCTGACAGGCGGTGATCAGAAGATTTTCAACTGCGCAGGTGAAGAACTTATTTATTCAGCATCGCGTGAAGTCGATTATCAGGGTGAGGAGGTTGATGTAAGCATTTATCTCTCAAATATGGAGGGATTTGTCAAGGGCGTATATACTGTTGATGTTTATACTGTTGAAGGAAAGATAGGTTCTGCCGACCTTATGTTGAGATAATACTGAAATGTCAGGGATATATATTCATATTCCATTTTGTTCATCGTTTTGCAATTACTGCGGTTTCTATTCTGAAATATGCAGGGGCGCAGCAGGCAAAAAACTTATTTGCGATTATATTTCATCTTTGAAAAAAGAGCTTTCCGTGCGTTTCGGATTTTTCAGAGATGGTAAAATTCCGTCAACTCTCTATATCGGAGGTGGAACTCCGTCGCTTCTTTCAGCTGAAGATTTTCAAGAGATTGCAGCAGAGGTTATGATGACATTTGGAACAAATGCATTTGAGGAGTTTACTGTTGAGGTTAATCCGGATGACATGGCCTGTGGCGGCGAGGGCGAAGAGAAAATGTTGGCTTACAGGATGATGGGTGTCAATCGAATCAGCATAGGTATTCAGTCTTTCAATGACAGTCACTTGAAGTGGATGAATCGCAGACATACTGCATTTCAGGCAAAGGAAGCATTTAATAAATTGAGAGAGTGCGGATTTAAAAATATTTCGGTTGACCTGATATTTGGGTATAAAGGGCTTTCTGATGAAGATTGGGAAGAGGACCTCTCTACCGTTTCTATCTTGTCTCCGGAGCATATTTCCTGTTATCAGATGAGCATTGAACCGAACAGTTCTCTCGCAGGGACTTCTTCACTTCTTTCAGATGAACAGTGCGCCCGTCAGTATGAGATGGCTCAGAAGCACCTCGCCAAAGAGGGATATAAACAATACGAAGTATCGAATTTCTGTCTGAGCGGATGGGAGTCAAAACATAACAGTAATTATTGGAAACGTGCTCCGTATCTTGGACTTGGCCCTGCTGCTCATTCGTTTGACGGGGGAAGAAGGCGAAGTTGGAATGTATCGGATCTGTCCGGATATTGCAGCGATGCTGTTGCCACGGAGGCTGGGTCAGAGATCCTTACTGACAAAGAGTTGTTTAATGAAACATTGATGCTTGGCCTGAGAATGACAAAAGGTGTGCGCATATCTGCGCTTCATCAGAGTTGTCCCTCTTCCGAGATGTTCCTTAAGGATTTTATGCCTGTTATGGAAACAGAAATCGCCGGCGGAAATATTATCCGTACCGGCGACATTATTCGTATTCCGCCTGAAAAATTATTTGTTTCAGACGATTTGATCTCAAATCTTATTATATAGCCATTCCCGGTATAGGGAGCCATCCGTTTGCTCTTGCACACGCTACTGCAGCAACAAGCACAAAACCAAGCATAAGAATGGTAACGACCACGATACCGATGACTTTCCATCTTTGGAACCATATTTCGTTGTTCCAGCCGATGGTCTGGAGCGCGCTCCAGAATCCATGAGAAAGGTGGAACCATATTGTAATGAACCATAGTATATAGAGGACCGTAATGCGGATATTTCCGAAAGTAGAATAAAGCAACATATTCGGATCATCAGGTGCATTGCCCGTCCATACCTTAAGCTGCATATTAGCCCAGAAATCAGTAAGATGGAGTGCAAGTCCAAGAAGAACGATTATTCCTAATACAATCATATTTCTTGCAGCCCATGAATCTGTTTTTGCTTTTTTTGCAGCTCCGTACCTTTTTAATCCTCCGCGAGATTTGATGTTGTGGAGAGAGAGGATGAAGGCATAAATGATATGGATTACAAATCCTGCTGCGAGGATTGGTACCATAATAGAAACAATAGGCAGAGCCATAAATTCACACGCCGCTTCAAAATCTGAAGGGCTGAAGACCGAAATGAAGTTGATGCTCATGTGCAACGTCAGAAATAGTATCAAGAACAGTCCGGTGATGCTCATCACCAGTTTCTTTCCAATTGAAGATGAAAATATGTTTGCCATATATTGGTTTAAATTAATGAAGCGCAAAGATAACCTCAAACTTGTAAATAACATAATATTTGGTTATTTTTGTTTGTTGCATTCTTTTACTGAGGCAGCATAATAACATAATAATGAGTAATAAATATAATAGAATATTATTGAAGCTTAGCGGCGAAGCGATAGGTGGGGCTGATGGGGCCGGCCTTGATCATGATGCAATGGAGAGATATGCCGTTGAAATTACAGGTTTGGTTAAAAGAGGGGTTCAAGTTGCTATTGTCATTGGAGGAGGAAATATTTTCAGGGGAATTGCAGGTGCAAAAAATGGGTTTGAAAGGGTGAGAGGCGATCAGATGGGAATGCTTGCCACGGTGATCAACAGTATTGCACTGTCTCTGGCAATTAAGGAGGCCGGAGTTGAGGCTGAGGTCTTTACATCTACACCTATGAGGCCGATGGCAAAATATTACATGAGAGACGAGGTCCTTGATTATATGCAGGGGGGTGGTGTTGCTCTCGTTGCCGGAGGTACCGGTAACCCGTTTTTCACGACTGACTCCGCTGCAGCGTTGAGGGCCTGTGAGCTGAAGGTTGACGTATTGCTAAAGGGGACAAAGGTTGATGGTGTTTATGACAGGGATCCTGTTAAGAATCCCGATGCAGTCAAATATGACTCCATTACTTTTGACAAGGTACTGGATGATGATTTGAGAGTGATGGACCAGACGGCTTTTACGCTCTGCAGGGAAAATGATATGTCGATCATCGTTTTCAATATGAATAAGGAGGGATCTCTTACTCAGTTGATTGATGGAATTGAGAAAGGTACGCTCATTCATCGGTAGGGTAGTGTTGACATTTGTTTGTAAATTAAAACAATAAATATTATGACAAGTGATGTTCAGGCGGTCATTGATGCTGCCAAGAAGAAAATGGAAGATGCCATAAGGCATTTGGAAGATGAATTAAAGACTTTCCGAGCAGGAAAAGCCAATCCTGCAGTATTCAATACCGTAATGGTCAATTATTACGGCAATATGACCCCTGTTCCTCAGGTTGCCAGTGTTTCTTCTCCGGACGCAAAGACAATGATAATCCAGCCGTGGGATAAGAGTATGCTCCATATCATTGAAAAGGCTATCATTGACGGTAACCTTGGTTTTACACCGCAAAATAATGGAGAGAATATCCGTATCAACATTCCTGCCCTGACTGAAGACCGCAGACGCGAGCTTGTCAAAAAGGCTAAGAATGAAGGAGAAAGCGCAAGAGTCAGCACAAGGAATGCACGTCGTGATGCTATAGATATATTGAAGAAGATGCAGAAGGACGGCCTTCCGGAAGACGCCGAGAAAGATGCCGAGGATACAATTCAGAAAGAAACCGATAAATTCTCAAAACGTATTGATGAGGTTCTCTCTATAAAAGAGAAAGAGATAATGACCGTGTAGTCATAGTGACGGACCAAATTAGTTTAATGTTTCTATTCGCCGCGATCCATATCGCGGCGAATATCTTTTTCCTTAATGGTCTGTCGTTTGTCGTATTCGCGTTTGCCTTTTGCAAGTGCAATATTTAGTTTCGCATAACCATTGTCAGCTATAAAAAGAGAGGTGGCGACTATTGTCATTCCCTTTTCTCTGGAAGCGCGGAAAAGTTTTCTGAGCTCGCGCTTGGTCAGCAGCAACTTACGGTCACGACGAGGATCCTGTCTATTGTATGATGCCCACCAGTATTCGGAAATGTTCATATTTTTGACATAAAGTTCATTTCCGGAAAAGTAGCAATAACTGTCGACAAGAGAGGCTTTGCCTTCACGAATAGACTTGATCTCTGTGCCGCAAAGTACAATGCCGGCGGTGAACTTCTCGATGAATTCGTATTCGAAAGAAGCCCTTCTGTTTTTTATCTCAATCCTTTTCCGTTTGTCTTTTCCCATTATGAAATGTATCTGCCGGAGTGCAAAGGTAGTGAAAAAGCCTCTTATACTGAAAGCGAAAATAACTACATTTGTATATGTATAAAGAATACGATCTGATATGTGTTTTGGGACCGACTGCCTCCGGTAAGACGAAATATGCAGTCGCTCTTGCAGATAGACTGGATGCGGAGATCATTTCCGCCGATTCCCGTCAGGTCTACAGAGGGATGGATATTGGGACAGGCAAGGATCTTAAGGAGTACGATTATACGCGGGAAGACGGTTCTGTTCATCACATTCCATATCATCTGATTGATATTGTGGATGCCGGTGTCAAGTATAATATTTTCGAGTATCAGAGAGATTTTGAATCTGCTTATAAAAGTATATCAGATAGAGGTAAAAGATCGATTCTCTGCGGTGGTTCAGGACTTTACATAGAAGCTGCGACTTGTGGTTATTCATTGCCTGAGGTCCCCTCCAATCCAGAATTAAGAGAAGAACTCGAAAAATGTGATACCGAGACACTTGTTGCGAGACTCGCTTCAATGAAAAACTTGCATAACACGACAGACTATGATACCCGTAAAAGGTTGATAAGGGCTTTGGAAATAGCTATTTACGAGCAGGAACACCCTGTTGTGAGGACGGCTTTCCTGCCTCGGAAGACAAAGTATATAGGTATGGATGTTTCAAGAGAACAACGGGTTGCAGGAATAGACAGGAGGCTTGACGAAAGGCTCGGTGAGGGGATGATAGAGGAGGTCAAAGCCTTGCTCGACAATGGTATAGCGCCTGAAGATCTGATATATTACGGTCTTGAATATAAATACGTAACTCTTTATTTGACCGGTAAATTGAGTTTTGATCAGATGCGTAATTCATTGGCTACTTCCATTCATCAATTTGCCAAACGGCAGATGACCTGGTTTCGCAGAATGGAAAGAAACGGTATTGAAATAGAGTGGATCAGGATTAATAAATAAAATAGTAATGAGAAAGTGTTTTGTTATTGTGTGCATGCTTGCTATGGCTGTATGTGCTTACGGACAGAAGGCTTCTGAGCTTAAATATTCAGATGCTCAAGATCTTATGATTATCAATAAGCCATTTGAAAATACGGGGACGGATTATGCGAGGCTGCCGTCAGATATGAAGGATCAGGTACGAAAGGAGTTGTGGGACCTTGGCTTGAATTCGGCAGGTATTGCAATCCGTTTTTCATCAGATACAAAATGTATAGGTGCGAGATGGGAGCTGCTCAATAACTTTTCAATGTCTCACATGGCAGGGACCGGAATCATGGGCATTGATTTTTATACTCTTGACAATGGGGAGTGGAAGTTTATCGGCACTGCCAGACCTAATGGAAAAAATTCGGAGAGCGTGGTCATCAGGCACATGAATGGTGATCAGCGCGAGTATCTGGCCTATCTGCCCCTTTATGACGGAGCAGTGAAGGTTGAAGTCGGCATAGACAGCACCGCTAGTATTGGAATGCCACGTGATCGCAGCCTTACCAAAAATACAGGAAAGCCCATTGTTTTCTACGGCACCAGCATAACCCAGGGCGGCTGTGCCTCAAGACCAGGAATGACATATACATCAATTATCGGACGAAAGCTTGACTGCGAGACTGTTAATCTCGGCTTCAGCGGCAATGCAAGGATGGACAAGTCAATGGCCGAAATCGTTTCAAGGATAGACGCAAGCGAATATGTGATAGACTGCATTCCTAACTGTACGGCTAAAATACTGAGAGACAGTGCATATTATTTCCTGACATATTTAGCGGAGAATCATCCCGAGACTCCGATTTTTATGGTTGAAAATGTCCTGTTCCCACCATCAATTGTCGAAACTGAAACTGCCGCCGATCTGAAAGAGGAAAACGGATACTGGAAAGAACTGTATAGACAGTTTAAGAAAGAGGGTTTTAAGAATATCTATTACATAAAAGCCGATGGTCTTATCGGCAAAGACAACGAATGTACCGTTGATGGATGCCACATGACTGACCTCGGCTTTATGCGTATGGCTGCCGGTCTTATGAAGGCCGGAGTCGGAAAGAAAGGGCTTATTCCTTGATGGCTTTGATGCCCGGGAGTTCCTTTCCTTCAAGATATTCGAGCATTGCTCCGCCACCTGTTGAAACATAGCTGACCTTATCAGCATATCCCATCTGAGTAACAGCAGCAACGGAATCACCTCCTCCAACGAGGGTGAAAGCTCCATTTTTAGCTGTCACTTCAGCAAGCAGTTTTGCCATCTCTTTTGTAGAAACAGCGAATTTCGGCATTTCAAATACTCCAAGAGGACCGTTCCAAAGAATGGTCTTTGATTTGCGGACGATCTCTGACCAATAAGCAAGGCAGGAAGGAGCTGCATCCATTCCTTCCCAGCCGTCAGGGATTTCATTATTCATCACGACTTTAGTATTGGCGTTATTGTCAAATGCATCGGCAATAACGACTTCACTGATAATATGAAGATCAATGCCTTTAGCCCTGGCTTTTTCCATTATTGACTTGGCAACGTCGAGCTGGTCATCCTCGCAGATAGAGTTGCCGATTTTTCCTCCGAGAGCCTTTACAAATGTAAAGACCATACCTCCGCAAATAATCAGATTGTCAACCTTGTCAACCAGATTTTCGAGTATGCCTATCTTTGAAGAGACTTTAGCTCCGCCAATGATAGCTGTCAGTGGGCGTTCAGGGTTGTGAAGAACTTTATCGATAGCAGCTATCTCGCGTTCCATAATGTAGCCGAACATTTTATCATTAGGGAAGTAGCTGGCGATAAGCGCAGTAGAGGCGTGAGCCCTGTGTGCAGTACCGAATGCGTCATTGATGTAGCAGTCAGCATAAGAAGCAAGTTTTTTGACAAATGCTTTCTGGCTCTCTTTTACCTTGGACTTGGCAGTTTTCTTTACTTCATCTGATGCGTCATCTGCAAGGTCTCTCGGCTTTCCCTCTTCTTCTTCATAGAAGCGGAGGTTTTCGAGAAGAAGCACTTCACCGGGCTTTAAAGCGGCAGCTTGTGAATCTGCTTTCATACAGTCATCTGCAAATTGAACTTTCACACCGAGAAGCTCTTCAACGTGAGCGCGGATGTGCTTGAGTGAGAATTTGTCAGCGACTCCTTTCGGGCGACCGAGATGTGACATTATAATAAGTGAACCCCCTTTTGAGAGAACTTTTTTCAGTGTAGGAATGGCTGCCCTGATACGGGTGTCATCTGTTATTTCAAATTTGTCGTTCAATGGAACGTTGAAATCGACTCTGACAATGGCTCTTTTGCCATTAAAATCATACGTGTCAATGTTTTGCATAATAATCTTGTATAATAGTACGATGCAAAAATATTAAAAAATCAGACATCAGTGATGTTTTTAAATCTAAATAAAGGTTGCCTAATGATAATTTTTGTAATTTTGGCAGAATAATGAATTGAAATAATGCTGTTAGAGCACCCTTCGTCCTCCTGGAAAGATTATGAACTTCTCGATTCCGGCAATTTTCAAAAGCTGGAGAGGTTCGGGCCTTATGTTATGATTAGACCTGAGCCTAAGGCATTGTGGGATAGAGAACTTTCCCAAAAAGAGTGGAAAGATGCCGCTAATTTTGAGTTCACACCCGGTGCCGGTTTTGCAAAGGCAGGGAAGGAAGACAGCGGGACCTGGAAGATTCTGAGAAAAGCCGGAGAGCAGTGGGTCATCAACTATTCAGGTACAAGGGAGGCAGACTCTGTCGGTCTGAAAATGAGTCTGCGACTTGGTTTGACCGCTTTCAAGCATATTGGAGTATTTCCTGAACAGGCCACAAACTGGGACTTTATTTACAGGAATACAAGAGAGATTGTAAAGTCAAATGCCTCAAGTAATTCAGGTGATGAGCGGATAATTAGGCCCAAAGTCCTTAATCTGTTTGCATATACAGGAGCCGCTTCGCTTGCCGCCTGTGCTGCGGGAGCTGATGTGACACACCTTGATTCTGTGAAGCAGGTGGTTACCTGGGCAAAGACAAATATGGAATTGAGCAATATGGATATGATAAGGTGGGTTGTGGAAGATGCTCTGGCTTTCGTGAAAAGAGAGGTCAGAAGAGGCCATCAATATCAGGGACTGATACTTGATCCGCCGGCATACGGACACGGTACCGATGGGGCAGTATGGAAGTTGGATGAATGCCTCTACGAATTGTTGACATGCTGTGCTTCCATTCTGGCACCGAAAGAGAGTTTTATGGTGCTGAATCTCTATTCAAATGGCTATTCTGCTCAGCTTGCAGATACGGCGGTTCGGAGAGCATTTAAGGGGAAACTTGATCCGAAAGGAGGTAAGGCTGAGATGGAATTCGGCGAGTCTGCTCTGATGGACAGATTCGGCAAGGCGCTGCCGCTAAGCGTTTTTTCAAGAATTAGAAGATAAAACCACATTTAGTAATAAAATATTATGTTGAACTTTCTTTCGATAGTCTGGGATATTAATCCGATTCTGCTTAAACTTGGGTCGTTGACAATAAGGTGGTATTCACTGCTTTTTGTGGCCGGTTTCCCATTGGGATATTATCTGTTTGTCAAATTCTATAAACGAGAAGGAATAAATGTCTCACTTATTGAGCCGTTTTTATATATCGTGGTTGGTACCGTAATTGGGGCAAGACTCGGACACTGTTTTTTTTATGATCCGCAATATTATCTGGCTCATCCCGTCGAAATACTTAAAGTATGGCATGGCGGACTTGCCAGCCATGGAGGCGCAATAGCTCTTGTTTTGGGTGTCTGGTATTACGGTCATCATTATGGCAGAAAGAATGGGTTTGATACGATATGGGTATTTGACAGACTTGTTATTGCGGTCTGCTTTGCCGGATGCCTGATCAGACTTGGCAATCTGATGAACTCGGAGATTTTCGGAAATGCCACCACATTGCCTTGGGGATTCAAGTTCATTCGTTCAACAGAGTGGGTGCAGATGTACGGACCGTCTGTTTATCCGCCGGACGGAGCAGGCTGTCATCCAACTCAGCTGTATGAGGCACTAAGTTATCTTATCCTTGGATTCATACTTTTGTGGGTATATTGGAAGAAGTCAGACAAAGTTTATAAAGGCTGGATTTTCGGGGTATTTTTGATTGTCCTGTTCGGTATGAGATTTATCATAGAATTTATCAAGAACCCTCAAGTCGAATTTGAGACGAAAATGACACTTAATATGGGACAGTGGTTAAGTGTGCCGTTTATTATTGCAGGTATTGTCATTCTCATCCTAAGTTATCACTATAAACAACCGACTCTGATCCCTGAAAGGGTTGAGAAGGAAGAAGCGCATAAAATCGCTCCACAGGAGAGAATGTCGAGAAGCAAGAGAAAAGCCATGAAATAGTTCCACGACACGACAATATAGAAATAAAAAAAGATGACTAAAAAGTCAGGTTGACTGAATAGCCATCTTTTTTATTTCTACAGGTCAAGGCTCAACAGCCGTCAGCTGTTGACGGCTGTTGGACTGTTACTGTTATATGGTAGATTGAAGGTTTCTGTCACCGTAGCCGTTGTCAAGGCGGGCTACTGCAGGCCAGAACTTGTTCTCACGTACCCACATAAGAGGATACGCAGCCTGTTCACGGCTGTATTTGTGATTCCACTCATTGCCACAGACCTCTTCTGCTGTATGAGGAGCCATCTTTACAGGGTTGTCCTCTTTGTCCAGACGACCTGCCTTAATATCTTCGCACTCTTTGACGATGCATTTCAATGCTTCGATGAATCTTTCGATCTCTTCGAAAGGCTCACTTTCCGTAGGTTCAATCATCAAAGTCTCATGAACAGGGAATGAAAGGGTTGGAGCATGGAAGCCAAAATCCATAAGGCGTTTGGATATGTCTGTAGCATCAATTCCGTATTCTGCCTTGAAATTGCGCAAATCAATGATACATTCGTGGGCAACTCTTCCTGTCGCACCTGTATATACAGTCCGGAGTTCAGGCATAAAGCGTACTGACATATAGTTTGCATTGAGCATTGCCATTTCAGTGGCTTTTCTTAAACCGTCAGGGCCAAGCAGTTTGATATATGCATGGGTGATAGGGAGAAGAAGTGGACTGCCGAAAGGTGCTGAACTGACTGCTGTTACACCTTTGCCCCCGCACTGAGGAACTATAGGGTGTCCAGGCAGATATGGAGTGAGTTTCTTTGAAGTGCAAATTGGACCAACTCCGGGACCGCCGCCGCCGTGAGGCATTGCAAAGGTCTTGTGAAGGTTGAGGTGGCAGACATCTGCTCCTATATATCCTGGATTTGTGATACCTACCTGTCCGTTCATATTTGCACCATCCATGTATACAAGGCCTCCGTTTTCGTGGATGATATTCATTATCTCTCTGATCTTCACCTCAAAGACGCCATGAGTAGAAGGATATGTGATCATCATTCCCGCCAGGTTGTCTTTGCTGGCTATCGCCTTTTCGCGAAGTTCATCGACATTGATGTTTCCGTTTTCATCACAACTTACTGATACTATGCTGAATCCTGCCATTGTAGCCGAAGCGGGATTTGTACCGTGAGCAGAAGTCGGGATTATGATAATATTTCTGTTTTCACCGCCGTTTGCACGGAGGTAACCGCGAATAGTCATCAGTCCGGCATATTCGCCTGCTGCGCCGCTGTTCGGTTGAAGCGAGCATCCGTCAAATCCTGTGATAACTGCCAGATCGTGCTCAACTTCACGGATCAGTTTCATTGTCCCTTTTGCCTGGCATTCAGGAGCAAACGGGTGAACATTTCCAAATTCAGACCATGTTACAGGGAGCATTTCCACTGCAGCATTGAGTTTCATTGTGCAAGAGCCGAGCGGAATCATAGATTGGGTAAGAGAAATGTCTTTGCGTTCCAGCTGTTTGATGAAACGCATCATTGCTGTTTCTGAATGGTATTTATTGAATACTTCAGAAGTCAGAATGTCGCTCTCCCTCTTCATAAATACAGGAGCTTCCGGTTTGGCAGGGCACCCCTCTTTGCAGCAGAATATTTCACCTAATTTTTTGGCTTCTGCACAGCTTGAGAGTTCATCGAAACTCAGACGGATGTGGCCGTCTTCCGTGTAGAAGAAGTTGAATCCCTCTTTTTCAGAGCGATCCCGGATGGCTATTACATCACCGTCAGTTATTTCTATTGTATCGAAGAAATTATCAGTAGCAAGTTTGAATCCGGCTTCTTTGAGTTTTGATGCGAATGCGTGAGCATATCCGTAAGCATTCATTGCTATATCCCTGATTCCTTCCGGTCCATACCATACAGCATACATTCCTGTCATAATGGCCATAAGGGCAGTTGCAGTACAGATATTTGAGGTTGCTTTCTCTCTCTTGATATGCTGTTCTCTTGTCTGAAGTGCGAGGCGGACTCCGTTATGTCCGAGCCTGTCAACAGATACTCCTATGATACGGCCTGGAAGATGTCTCTTGTATTCATCTTTTGTAGCCATAAAGCCGGCTGTAGGACCGCCAAAACCCATTGGAAGTCCAAATCTTTGAGCTGTTCCTACTGCAATGTCAGCTCCCCATGCTGCCGGTTCCTTTAAAAGGGCAAGGGCAAGCAGGTCGCAGTCTGCTGCAACAAGAATCTCTTTTGAATGTGCTTTTTCGCAGAATGCCGTGTAGTCTCTTACTTCACCATTGGCTGCAGGATATTGAAGGATTGCTCCATAGCATTTATCGCTGAATTCGCAGTTCCTGTAATCACCAAGTTCTATTTCAATGCCGAGAGCGGCAGAGCGAGTCTTGAGGACAGAGAGGACCTGAGGGAAAATATTCCTGTCAACGAATAAGACATTCCTGCCCTCTTTGACAGCATCTCTTGATCTGAGTTCGAACATCATTCTCATTGCTTCTGCAGCGGCTGTAGAGTCATCAAGCATTGAGCAGTTTGAGAGATTGAAACCTGTAAGAGAAGAGATCATGGTCTGGAAGATAATGAGCGCTTCAAGACGTCCCTGTGAAATTTCAGCCTGATACGGGGTGTATGATGTGTACCAGCACGGGTTTTCAAATATGTTGCGAATAATGACGGCAGGGGAGTAGGTGCGGTAGAAACCCATACCTATCATTGATACGAATTCTTCATTTTCAAGTGCAATCTTTTTCAATCTTTCGAGGTAGTCATTTTCACTGACCGCCGGATCGAGATTAAGAGGATCAGGTAATAAAATATCAGATGGAACAGTTTGTTTAACAAGTTCTTCCATTGATGAGACCCTAAGAGTTTTAAGCATTTCCTTAACTTGGAAATCTCTTGGACCGTTGTGTCTGTCAACAAAATGTAGTGGCATGATTATATGTTTTTTAGTTTTTTTTTAAAATGCGTTGCAAATTTATCAAAAATCATCAAGATTAGTAAATTATCTACATCTTTCCAGATCTAAACGTATAAAAATGAAAAGAAGGATGGTGAAAGCGATAAGCGATGAGCCTCCATAGCTCAGGAAAGGCAGAGGAATCCCAATGACAGGCATTAGTCCTATTGTCATGCAGATATTTATTACAATATGCATTAATTAACAATGGTTTAGAGCCTTTAAACACGGC
>CAZPLM010000010.1:0-3231 GCA_964587275.1 uncultured Muribaculaceae bacterium
TGATAATGTCTATAAGGGATTTGAGCCTTTGACAGCGCAGGATGTGGCGGATGCCATTATGTATATGATTAATTGTCCAGCGCACGTCAATATAAATGATATGACAATCATGCCTGCAGCACAGGCTGATGCAATTACTATTAATAAAGAACAGTAAGAGATGACTCTGTTAAAAAAGCCGGTCAGCAGTAATGCTGACCGGCTTTTGCGGTAATATATGTTTTAGGTTATTTAGCCAAGGCCTCTTTAACAGCTTCTTCAATAGTTTCACCGCGAAGATCTCTCTTTGCAATTGTTCCGTCAGGAGCAAAAAGAATGATCTGAGGGATGCCCGGGATACCGTAGATATCGGTAGGAGTCTTGTCGTCACCGACATAGATTTGATCGTATTTGATACCGAGTTCTGCGATTGCTTTGTCAGTTTCTTCTCTCTTATCCCATACAGGAACGCCGAGAACAACGATGCCTTTGCTTCTGTATAGTTTGTCAATATTTACAAGATTAGGAATCTCTCCTCTGCAAGGACCACACCATGAAGCCCAGAAATCAACGAGGACATATTTGCCTTTTCCAACATAACTTGAAAGACTGATTTCATTATTGTTTTTGTCAGTTCCCTTGAAATCTGCGAACATCTTGCCTGCTGAAGTATTTTCTTGGCCTTCGAGGGTCTTTCTTGCTGAAACAACGCGAGCGTCATTTTTAACGAAGTCAGCTGCATCTGCGAAGAATGCATCATAATCAGCAAGGGTCTCAAATGAACCGGCTTTGCCTTGAGCAATAGAAAGACCAATAGCATTGGTTTTGTTTGCCTGATAAGCATTGTCATTGATGCTATCCATAACGGTAGTCAGACTGTCGCCGAAACTTGAAAGAGCTTCGCGAAGTTCCACTCCCTGATATATCTTTGAAAGTTCAGTATATTTTTCCTGATAAGCAGCGTAAATTGCTCCGATCTCACTGTTCATTTTTGAAAGAGCTTCATTAAGAGGAGTACCTGAAACCATATCGGTAGAATCAAGGTTGACATTGATTACTCCACCTTCAGGAATGATTGTGCAGTAGTTCATGTTTCTCATCTTGTTTTCGGTAACAAGAGCGATTCTCTTCATAGTAGTATCGCTTGCATTACCCTTGAAAGTAAATTTACCCTCAACGATCTGAGCGGTATCCATAATGCTTCTGTCAGACATATCTGTCATGACTACGATTGCCCCTTTGGTCAGATCAGTTTCAGAAATAGTGCCATTAACAACGTAATGTGTTTTGTCAGTGCATGATACGATAGTTGCAAGAACTGTCAATGCAAAAAAAATCTTTTTCATTTGTATAATTTGAATTGGTTATTTGTTTAGTTTTATCGGGATTGCTTGAAAAACGCCACAAAGATAACTAAACAAATGAGTATTAGTCAGAAAAAAACAACTTTTTGAAGAAAAATGTAAAAAAAAATTGAGCCTTTCATGGGACTCGAACCCACGACCTGCTCATTACGAATGAGCTGCTCTACCAACTGAGCTAAAAAGGCTTTTAAGTCTGCAAAGGTATAAAAAAAATCGATATGCTGAAAATCAATATATGCAGAAGGAATCTGCTTGTCAGTTTTGCGGATAATAGGGATTATTTCAATGTGTTGAGATAGTTTTCAATCTCATTCCCGGTGAGATCCCGTTTGAGGATAGTGCCGTCACCTGAGATGATAAAAGTGTTTGGGACATCTTGAATGCCGTAAAGTCTTGACGGTGTAAGGTCTTTTCCTACAAACAACTGCGTAAAATGGATATTATTATCCTTTATTGCTTTTTCGCTTTTGATCCTGTTGTCCCAAACCGGTACACCAAGAACAACCAGGTCATTTCTTTTTAAAGCGATTCTGTTTATAATTTCAATGTCATTTATACATGGTTTTTTCCAAGATGACCAGAAGAAAACGACTGCCGTTTCCCCCCTTCCTACAAAATCAGAAAAACTGATGGATTTTCCCTCAAACGTCTGGCACTTGAAATTTACGAATGGGTTACCCGGCTGAGTGTTTTTTATAGCTTCAAGATATGCCTTTCTGGTGATAATAGGAGAGTAATCATAAAGAAAGTCGGGGGCATCGGAGAGAAATTCATTAAATGTATCAATATCCCTGATGTTGTATATTATGTTCATGAAGGCTTGTACACACAAAGCGTTATCCAAATTATTCCGATAGGTCCGTTCATTTAATACACGTTTGTGGTCTTCAAGCATCTTGATAATATTATTGAGCGAATCAATTTCGCGATTGGGCATTGTATTGAGATTGATGCTCTTTTTTGTCGAATCAATGGCGTCATTAATAATAGAGAGGGACTTGTCGTAATCAACCAGTCTGTCATTAATTGCGGACCCGATAATCAAGTTAACTGAGTCGAGATTAACGGTAACAGTCCCGGCCTCAGGAATAAATGTGCATCTGTTGGCATAATGGTTCACCTCTCCGGTCGCATATCTCATCTTCAGGATCGTAGTCTTGTCGGCTACTCCCTTATATGTAAATTTTCCATTTCTGACGGGGACAGTGTCTTTATGGAAAGTCTTGATATCAATGATAATTACTTTGGAATTGGTAATATTGTTATTTTCTGTAATTGTCCCGTTGACAGTAAAAAGCGTCTTGTCAGAACAGGATAAGGCGGTAAACAGAATAATGATTATTTGAATAATTCGTTTCAAATGATTAGCAAGTTTAACAATCTTCTATATCTACCAGGCAAGCGCACTTGCCCCCAATATTGCAGCATCTGACTCTTTAAGGGCTGAAGGAATGATTGCTACTTTCCCTTTCCAGATATTAAGCAGGTTTGCGTCCATAGCTTCCTTGATTGGATTAAGAATAAACTCCTTGGCTCTTGCAAGTCCTCCAAAAAGAACAATTGCCTGAGGAGCGCTGAATGCCACAAAATCGGCAAAAGATTCTCCAAGCATCTTTCCGGTAAAATTGAATATTTCTATTGCAAGTTTATCTCCTTTTTGTGCGGCCTCATAGACATCTTTTGAGGTGATTTCATCCAGATTAGCAAGAAGGCTGTCATCGTATTTGCCTGTTTCAAGCCATTCTCGTGCGGTTCTTGCAACACCGACAGCTGATGCGTATGTTTCAAGGCATCCTTTTTTTCCGCAATTGCATTGTCGTCCGTTGTGGCGGACGGCGCAGGTATGTCCGAGTTCTCCGGCAAAACCGTCGTGTCCATAGACAAGCTC
>CAZPLM010000010.1:3241-4291 GCA_964587275.1 uncultured Muribaculaceae bacterium
ATGAAATTCTTCATACCGCGTGCCGCTCCATAGGTCATTTCACCGATAGCTGCTGCATTTGCATCATTGGTTACTGTTACCGGAATACCGACTTTTTTTGAAATATATTGTTTCAGCGGGACAACTTTGCCTTTACCCCATGGCAGATTGGCCGCATCCACGATAGTTCCCTCGTAATAGTTTCCATTCGGGGCTCCGATCCCGATACCCTGTATATTATCCAGTCCAACCCCTTTTGCAAGAGTTTTTATTGTGTCACATACCGAATCCATGAATTTTTCTCCCTCGCTTTCGGTGTATTTCGATGTGATAACTGTCTGTTCAACAATATTACCGCGTCTGTTTACGATTCCTATCTTGGTTGTCTGACCGCCGACATCTATGCCGACCACGTAAGGTTTTTCCATAATCTGCTTTTTATTATACTATGACAAAGTTATAAAAATTGAATAAGAATGCATAAAAAAGGATGGCTAAAATACTCTGCCATCCTTCTGATATTCGATATGTTGATTAAAAATCAGCTTAACTTGTGGATTGTGATTCCGCTGCGGAGCTTAGGCTCGAACCAGGTGGTCTTTGGAGGCATGATGTTGCCAGTGTCTGCAATGTTGACAAGCTGTTTCATAGAAACAGGATATAAAGCGAATGCAGCTACCATTTCTCCGGAATCAACACGTTTTTTCAATTCGCCCAGACCGCGTATTCCGCCAATGAAGTCAATCCTTTTTGAAGTACGAAGGTCTTTGATGTCGAGCAATTTGTCAAATACGCGATTTGAAAGGACTGTGACATCCAATACGCCGATAGGATCATTATCATCGTATGTTCCTTTCTTGGCAGTAAGTGAATACCAGTTGTCGCCAAGATACATTGAGAAGTTATGAAGGCCGGAAGGGGTATAAATATCTTTCCCCATATTCTTTACTTCAAAATCAACTTCAAGTTTCTTGATAAAGTCCTCAGGTGTCATCCCATTGAGATCCTTTACAACACGGTTGTAGTCAATGATCTTTAACTGGCTTTCAGGGAAAACAACAGCCATAAAGA
>CAZPLM010000010.1:4301-8939 GCA_964587275.1 uncultured Muribaculaceae bacterium
TATTCTTCATTACCTGTGTGATGAGGATTGGCTGCTTTCTTCTCTGCTCCTACAAGGGCGGCAGCTGCAGTCCTGTGATGGCCATCAGCTACATAAAATGCAGGAATATTTGAGAAAATCTCGGTAACTCTCTTTATTGTTTTTTCATCATCGATGATCCAAAAATGGTGACCGAAGCCATCTTCAGCCACAAAATCATATTCTGCCGGCTTTTTAACTGTTTCTGCAACAATCTTATTCAATTCATCATTGTCGGGATAGGCAAAGAATACAGGTTCGACGTTGGCATTCTGAATGCGGACATGGATCATGCGGTCTTCCTCTTTATCCTTGCGGGTAAGTTCGTGTTTCTTGATCTTACCAGTCAGATAGTCCTCAACATTTGCACATACTACGAGACCGTATTGGGTGCGGCCGTTCATTGTCTGAGCATAAACATAATAGTTTTCTTTCGGATCCTGAACAAGCCATCCGCGCTGTTGCCATAATTTGAAGTTCTCAACAGCTTTGTCATATACTTGCTTTGAATGTTCGTCTGCAATAGGATGAAAATCAATTTCAGGCTTGATAATATGGAGAAGTGATTTCTCGCCGGCTTCAGCCTGTGCTTCAGCTGAACTGAGCACATCGTAAGGACGGGAAGCAACCTCTTTGACAATAGCTTTTGGCGGGCGTAGAGCCGCAAACGGTTTAACTTTTACCATGGCTGATTATTTGTTAAGCTGGAATTTTCTGTCACCTGTGGCAAAGAACCTGCAAATCTGGTTTGCTGCAGCAAGGCCTGCATTAATGTTTGCCTCAGCTGTCTCTGCACCCATTTTCTTAGGAGTGGCGAAGAATCTCTTTCCGAATTTCTCACTCATTTCAGCACCACGTTCAGGAGCAATATCGGTAATGTATTTCAGGTCTTCTCTTTCAGTAAGTACTTTTATTACTTCCTCTTCGTTAATCACCTCTTTGCGGGCTGTGTTTACAAGGCAACCGCCTTTAGGCATCTTTGAGAGAAGGTTATATCCGATTGAATTCTTTGTTTCAGGAGTTGCAGGAATATGGAGAGAAACGAAGTTTGATTTACTGTAGAGGTCTTCGAGTGAAGCTGCTACAGAAACTCCATCCTTTTCGATATTTGCTGCCGGAACAAATGGGTCGAATGCCATAATCTTCATTCCGAATCCTTTTGCAATACCTGCAACAAGTCTTCCTACGTGGCCGTAAGCCTGAATTCCGAGGGTTTTGCCTTTAAGTTCGCTGCCAGTGCCAGGAGTATACTGGTTGCGTGACATATAAACCATGAAACTTAATGCAAGTTCTGCAACTGCATTAGAGTTCTGGCCCGGAGTGTTCATTGCAACCACACCTTTTTCTGTGCAAGCTGGAAGGTCGAGGTTGTCAAAGCCTGCGCCGGCGCGAACAACTATCTTAAGATTTTTGGCAGCGCTTACGACAGCTTTTGTAACCTTGTCAGAACGGACGATAAGAGCGTCAGCGTCAGCTACAGCTGCAACAAGTTCTTCTTCTGAATTATATTTTTCAAGAAGGGCGAGCGTATGGCCTGCGCCTTCAACGATAGTGCGAATACCATCGACCGCTGCTTTTGCAAACGGTTTTGCTGTTACTACTAATACTTTCATATCTTTTTAACTTTTTTCAGAATTATTTATGCATTTGTTCAAATTCCTGCATGCAGGCGATGAGGGCTTTTACAGCCTCCTCAGGGCAGGCGTTGTAGAGAGATGCGCGGAATCCGCCAACAGAACGGTGACCTTTTATGCCGACCATACCCTTGCCTTTTGCAAATTCAAGAAATTTATCCTGGAGAGCCTCTTTGCCCGGAGCCATGACGAAGCAGATATTCATAATAGAGCGGTCTTCTTTTGCAGCTGTTCCCACGAACAGAGGGTTGCGGTCAATTTCATCATATAGCATTTGAGCTTTTTCAACATTGATCTTGTTGATGGCTTTTACTCCACCCATACTCTTTACCCATTTGAGAACCTCTGTCATTACAAATATTGAGAATACAGGAGGGGTATTGAACATTGATTCCTTATCGATATGAGTTCTGTAGTCGAGCATTGTAGGGATATAGCGCGATACTTTTCCAAGAGCGTCTTTGCGTACAATTGCGAAGATTACGCCTGCAGGACCTACGTTTTTCTGGGCACCACCGTAGATGAGTTCATATTTGCTGACATCCACAGGACGGCTCATGATATCAGATGACATATCTGCGATCAATGGAACAGGGCAGTCAATATCTTTTCTGATCTCAGTACCATAAATGGTATTATTGGTAGTGATGTGGAAATAATCCAAATCAGCAGGGATGGTATATCCCTTAGGAATGTAGTTGTAGGTTTTGTCTGCTGAAGAAGCGACTGCACAAGCTTCGCCAATGCCCTGAGCCTCTTTTAGAGCTTTCTTTGCCCAAACACCTGTGTCAAGATAACCTGCTTTTTTCTCGAGGAAATTCATTGCAACATAGAGAAACTGGAGAGATGCTCCACCGCCGAGGAATAAAACCTCATGAGTGTCAGGGATATTAAGAAGTTCTTTCCAAAGAGAGCGACATTCGTTCATGACAGCTTCCCACTCTTTTGAACGGTGAGATACTTCGATGACAGACATTCCTGTTCCTTTGAAATCTTTTAATGCTTCGATAGCTGCATCGATAGCCGGTTTCGGAAGAACGCAAGGACCTGCGTTAAAATTGTAAGCTTTTTTCATATTGTTTTTATTTTTATTTTATGTTCTTTCCATATCGGAATATTTCGGTATGGCATTGTTTCTATAACTCGCCAAAGATAGTTATAATTCAACTAATTTGAAACCAAAAATCTACTGATTGCTAATAATTTTTAAGTTTTTAAGATCTGTGACCTTTTCGCAGTAATGGCACAACAGTTTGATTTCATTATCTTCTACTATTGTAGAGAACCTTGTTTCTATATCCTGATTGTTAGTAACGCACATCGGGTTTGCACATTTGGCAATGCCTACAACTGTTTCGGGAATGGAAATCGTCTTTTTTTCAACGACCTCAAAATCACGAATAATATTTATTGTAGCCATAGGAGCGACAAGTGAAATCAGGTTGATTTCTTCATCCTTGAAGAACCTGTCTGCAATTTTAATAATTCCTTTCTTTCCAAGTGACTTGCTCTCAAGATTGCTGCCGATCGTAATCTGGTTTTTGGTGGCAGTCAGTTGAAGAATCTCAATCACTTTGAATACGCTGTCAGCCGGGATGTGGTCAAGAACCGTACCGTCTTTTATGGCGCTGACCACCAAATGCTTGTTTTCTGTTTTCATCTCTTCAATAATTTATCTGTAACCGAGCAAATATGCTATTATGGCCATTCTGACGTACATACCATTTTCGGCCTGTTTAAAATAATATGCGTAAGGAGTATTGTCCACATTTGTGGCAATCTCATTGATTCGAGGCAGAGGATGGAGGATCTTCATATTCTTGCGGACATTTCCAAGCATATCAGCCTCAAGTCTGTAAACATTTTTGACTTTTTCATACTCCATCGGGTCACTGAATCTTTCCTGCTGTACTCTGGTCATATAGAGAATGTCGCAGTCATTCAGGTGGTCAGTGAGTGAAGCTGTTTCTTTGTAAGGTATTTTTCTCTCTTTCAAAAAATGTTTATATTCATCCGGCATCATCAACTCTTTTGGAGAGGTGAAGATGAAATTTGGAGAGAAGAAAGACATTGCCTGCAGTAGAGAATGGACAGTCCTGCCATATTTCAGGTCGCCTACCATGTCGATTGTGAGGTCTGTGAGTTTACCTTGTGTCTGCCTGATCGAGTAAATGTCGAGCAGGGTCTGAGACGGATGCTGATTGGCGCCATCTCCGGCATTGATCACGGGCAGGTTGCAGATTTCAGATGCATATCTTGCAGCTCCTTCAAGCGGGTGTCTCATTATGATCATATCGACATAGTTTGAGACCATCTTGATAGTGTCTTTTAATGATTCTCCTTTTCTGACGCTCGTGTTTCCGGCATCGGAAAATCCTATAACCCTTGCTCCAAGTCTGTTGGCTGCTGTTTCAAAGCTCAGTCTGGTGCGGGTGGAGGGTTCAAAGAAGATACAGGCAATGACTTTTCCGTTCAGGAAAGTCTGGACTTTATCCCTTTCAAATTCTGACGCCACGTCTATTATGTGCAGAATCTCCTCTTTCGAAAAATCGTGGATTGATATTAAACTTTTTGGCATATTTGTGTATTTGTTAAGAGCTTTTTGAATTGTTCAATTTGTGTGAGTCTGACCTTTGTTTCAATAGTGCACTCGTTGTCGAAATGCTGTGAGATAGGAGTCAACCCCATATCTTTAAGTACTTTCATTACGCTGTTCATATCGAGATAATCAAACTTTACGGTATAAATATTTCCGGCGATTTTTTCTATAACCTCGGCGTTTGCAATAGCGTCTGCAGCAGCGCTTCTATATGCTTTGATCAACCCAGGAACACCAAGTTTTATCCCGCCGAAATACCTTGTCACAATAATAAGGATGTCGCTCAGTTCATTTGACAGCAATTGACCGAGAATGGGTTTACCTGCGGTAGAAGAAGGTTCACCGTCATCATTTGTCCTCCAGATATTTCTTTCGTGTCCGATCATA
>CAZPLM010000010.1:8949-19525 GCA_964587275.1 uncultured Muribaculaceae bacterium
AGGCCGAGTCTGTAAGCGAAGCAATGGTGACGTGCATCAAAATATTCTTTTTTTATTATAGAAAGTAGTTTTTTTATCTCTTCTTCTGACTCCACGGGATATGCAAAAGAAAGAAACTTACTCCCCTTGTCTTTGTAGAGACCCTGAGAGGGAGCTTTAATGCTTTTATAGCAATCTCCGGTTGGTTGTGAAATAGATTCCATACCGAATTGTAAAAATAGCCTTTTTTTGTAAATTTGCAAAGTAAACAAGTTGCATAGAACTATTATGGTATATTGTTATAAAGCTGTTATCCCTGAAAGCAAGACCTTTACAAGAGAATACGAGATAATGCCCGAGATGACCCTTTTTGATTTCAATAATTTTATTTTGAATGATCTTGGTTTTTCTCCGGACCAGATGGTCGTATTCAGAGGTTATAATGCCAAAGGACAATTCTGTGCAGAATATGGCCTTTTCGACTTTGGCAATGGTTCAATGGATCAGGTGACATTTGCGAAGCTTATTGCAAAAAAACAGATCGAGCTGCGATATGTCTATGATATGAAATATGAGAGATATATAAGACTTCTTTTCCAGGGAGAGACTGAGGATTCAAGAAGATTTTCATATCCTCGCACCACTCTTGAAAAAGGCCGTACTCCTGATCAGTTCTCAAAGAAATATGAGGATTTTGAAGACTTTGAAGAGTATAAAGAGTCTACTCCTGACATTGATGCAGAGTCTGAGCCACTGGACAATCAGGATAATTAAACGTTAATGAGACCGCTTCTTAAAATAGTTCTCGGCCCGACTGCCGTGGGCAAAAGTGATTATGCCATCGACCTCGCATTAAAATATTCCTCTCCGATTATTTCCTGCGATTCAAGGCAGATTTTCAGGGAGATGTCTGTAGGCACCGCCGTCCCTTCTCCTGAACAGCTTTCGACTGTCAAGCATTATTTTATTCATTCACATTCAGTTAAGGATTATTATACTGCAGGGAAATATGAAATTGAGGCGCTTGGAGTCGTGGAAATGCTTTTTAAAAGCCATGATGTACTTGTGATGGCGGGGGGATCAGGCCTCTATATAGATGCATTTTGTGATGGGCTTGATGATTTTCCTGAAGCAGACAGAAATATCAGGGCTGAGTTGATGGATGAACTTGAAAATGAGGGGAATAGAATCGCTTCAGAATCGTCTGAAAAAATTGGATCCGGCCTCTTATGAAATAATTGATATTGCAAACAAACAAAGAGTTGTCAGAGCCTTGGAGGTTACAATTGCAACGGGTAAACCTTTTTCTTCATTTAAGTCCAATGCCAGGAAGCAGCGCCCTTTTGACATTGAAAAAATCGGGCTTACACGCGGTCGTGAAGAATTGTATGGCAGGATCAATCAAAGGGTTGACAAGATGATTGATGACGGACTTGAACCAGAGGCGGCATCATTAAAGGAGTACAGGAGTATGCCTGCGCTTAAAACGGTGGGATACAAAGAGATGTTTGATTACCTCGATGGTCGGTATTCTCTCGATGAGGCTATCAGACTTATTAAACGCAATACGCGTCATTATGCAAAGAGACAAATGACATACTGGAGCAGGGATAATGATATTAAATGGAAAAGTTTAAGCAGAGATGGCAAGTTATTTACAAGTTGAAAACATAAGCAAGTCATACGGGCCTAAAGAGCTTTTTACAAATATCTCCTTTAATATTAATGAAGGAGATAAGATTGCTCTGATTGCACCGAACGGAACAGGGAAAAGCTCCCTTCTGAAGATTCTCGCAGGACAGGAGAGTTCTGACGCAGGCGGAGAAATAAAGTTCATGAGGAATATAGTGATTGCCTTTCTTGAACAGGAAAGTGAATGTAATCCCGCAAACACGATATTGGAAGAGGTAATGTTGAAGGTGAGGGCAAAGAGTGATGAAGAGAGATGGGATGCTGAAGTTCGCGCCAGGCAGATTCTCAGTTCACTCGGACTTGGCTCTTTTGACAAGACAATTTCCGAACTTTCCGGAGGTGAGATAAAGAGAGTGGATATTGCAGGCGTGCTGGTGCAGAATGCAGATTTCGTAATAATGGATGAGCCTACAAATCATCTTGATCTTGAGGCTATCGAATATCTTGAGGATTATCTGAAGCACTCCAGACGTACGCTTTTTATGGTTACTCACGACAGATATTTTCTTGACAGGGTATGTAATCAGATTTTTGAGTTGGAAAAAGGCAATCTTTATGTATACAAGGGCAATTACTCTTATTATCTGGAAAAGAGAGATGAACGCATTGCAAATACAAAGGCGGAAAATGACAAGTATCGTAATTTGCTCAGACGTGAAATAGAGTGGATACACAGTTCCCCGTGTGCAAGGACCGGAAAAGCCAAATACAGAATCAATGCATTTTATGATCTGAAAGAAAAGGCGGATCAGCGTTTTGACAGCAGACAGGTCAGTATGAATGGGATTGCCACGTCAAGGCTCGGAAAGAAAATAATCAACTGCAAGAATGTTTCTTTCTTATATGACGGACATCCTCTGCTTGACGGTTTCAGCTATAATTTTGCTCCGGGTGAGAAAATAGGGATTGTCGGGCGTAATGGAGTTGGAAAGAGCACTTTTGTGGATATGCTTACCGGTGTGTTGCAACCTTCATCCGGTATTATTGACAGAGGAGAGACGGTCAGATTCGGTTATTATCGGCAGGAAGGGATAAAATTTGATGAGGATCAGACAGTGCTTGATACAGTTCGCAAGATTGCCGAGACTGTTACTATGGCTGATGGGAAGCAGGGGGCTGTCACTACATTTCTTCAATATTTTCTCTTTTCTCCCGATATGTTCAATACTAAGGTCGAACGGCTCAGCGGAGGTGAGAAAAGACGTCTGTATCTGCTTACGGTATTGATGAAACGGCCTAATGTGCTGATTCTTGATGAACCAACAAATGATCTTGATATAGTGACGTTGAATGTTCTCGAGGAGTATTTGAACACATTCAGCGGAACTGTGATAATAGTCTCTCATGACAGGTTCTTTCTCGACAAGGTTGTTGATCATCTGTTTGTCTTTATGGGCGATGGGATGATTAAGGATTTTGTTGGAAGTTATAGTGAGTATAGGGATTTCATCAAGGCTGTCGAGAAAGAGAAGAGCAAAAATTCAGAATCGCGCAAAGCTGTCGAGAAGGCGAAAAAACCGCGCGCCGCTGAAACTGATGTCAAAAAGAAACTTTCATACAAGGAAGAGCGTGAGTTTAAACAGCTCGAAACTGATATTGATGCCCTATCGTCTGAAAAAAAACAGCTCGAGGCAGATCTCTCGTCAGGGACATTGACTGTTGAAGAGTTGAATACAAAATCAGCACGGATAGGGGAAGTGATTTCTCTGCTTGATGAGAAAGAAAACAGGTGGATGGAACTTGTGCCGTAATTCATGACTGACTTGTACCGGAATAAGTTGACAGGGGAATAGCCTGGCAAAAAAAGGATGGCCATTTTCGTGGTCATCCTCTTTTTTAATGATATGGCGTTTAAGCCGCCAGTATCTATTTTTTTACCTCTTCCTCTTTAGGGACAAAAGGATAAACCTTTACAAGCTCAACTTTGAATATCAAAGTGGCATTAGGACCCATAGGGCCTCTTTCTCTATATGCAAGGTCAGATGGAATCCACAAAGTTACTTCACTGCCTTCATCACAATACTGGAGACCTTCTGTCCAGCCAGGAATGACTCTGTTAAGTGGGAATTTAATCGGTTTCTCCTTGTCATAAGTGGTATCGAAGACTTTGCCGTCAAGACCTTTGCCTTCATAATTTACCTCAACAGTATCCTGAGCGCTTGTCGGCTTTACACCATTGCCGGCGCGGACAATCTTGTATTGAAGTCCTGAGGCAGCAACAACTACGCCTTCAGCTGTAGCATTTTTTGCAAGAAATTCTTCACCTTCTTTTTTGTTGGCTTCAGCAAGTACGGTGTTTCTTTTCTGCATAAAACCATTTATTCTTTCCATAACAAATTGCTGGTCAAGGCCCTCTTTTTCGCTAAGAGCATCTTTCATACCCTTGAAAATCTTGCAGAAATTAAGGTCGCCAAGATTATTCATTTTAATGACTTGTCCGAAATTTACGCCTATTGCATAACTTGCGGTATCAACATCTGCTTTCGTAATTCCGGCAGGTTGAGGATCATGTTTTGGAGAGCAGGATGCTACAAGAGCAACCAGCAGACACAATAAGAGAATTTTAATTGATTTCATTTTATTATTTAATTGATAAATATTTTTTCAAAGTGCAAATATACCATTTTTTTATGCGTTATGGCAGCTAAGATGTAAGTATAAACAAAGTTTATATAATAATCTGGCTCCGACATTCGCATCCCATTCGTCATTGCCTGGGGCTACCTCACATAAATCAAATCCGATTATTCGCTTCCCGCTGGATGCCAGCTTATATAAAAGATAATCAGCCTCTCTGAAACTCATTCCTCCGGGAACCGGAGTACCTGTACCTGGGCATAAATCGGGTGACAGCCCGTCTATATCGAAACTTATATAGACGTTGTCGGGTAATGACTCTATAACGCGATTGCAGATTTCATTCCACCCGATGCCCTTGAAAAGCATTTCAGAGAGTGAGTTGTCCGGGAAGAAAGCAATTCTTTTATCGGAGCGGATGATTTCGTCTTCCGCGCTGCAATAATCTCTCTGTCCAACCTGGCAAATAGTCTTTACCTGACTGATATTTTGCAGTACATTATACATAATGGAGGCGTGAGAAGAGGTGAATCCCTCGTAAGCTTTACGCAGGTCGGCATGGGCGTCAATATGCAATATCCCAAATTCTGAAAAGACTTCGGAAAGAGCAAGAATGTTTCCAAAAGGTACACTGTGCTCTCCACCAAGAATGCATACTTTTTTCCCCATGGCTATAAATTTGGCTGAAGTGTCGTGTACATATTGGTTCATCCGGTCACAGGCCTCATTTACCAGGACAATTTTATCCGCCATTTGCTCTTCAGAGGCACCTTTTTCCAATCCGGCGATAATCCGGCTGCTTATCTTGCGCGCTTCAGCATTTTTTTTGATGAGCGATTTGTCCAAAGGCAATGTTCCAATCCTGACCTTCCATGCTTCAGGAATGTTGCAGTCAAACAAATCCACCTGTAAAGATGCCGCGGCTATTGCCTCGGGACCTTTTGATGTCCCTGCTCTGTATGAGGTGGTAACATCCCACGGGACAGGTATTATTACTATTTCTGAATCGTTGAGGGAACAGGGCAGGCCAAAATAATTTCCATTGGCTATTCCGATGCTATCTGGATTGAAAATTGACAATTCGTCCATATCGTGAACAAAAAAATTTGTTATTGCTAAACAATTTAATAACTTAGTAGAACAAAGGTAACGAAATTTCATCTATGAATATCAGTTCAACTGAATTACATAATAAACTCAAGGATTTCTTCGGATTCGACTCGTTTAGAGGTGAGCAGGAGGCGATTTGCAAGCATTTACTGTCAGGCCAAAATGCATTTGTACTCATGCCGAGCGGAGGAGGAAAATCTCTGTGCTATCAACTTCCGGCGCTCTGCCTGCCAGGCACGGCTGTTGTTGTTTCTCCTCTTATTGCTCTGATGAAGAATCAGGTGGATGCTATCAGAGGGTTCGTGCAAAATAAGGAAGGCGTAGCCCATTTCCTTAATTCCTCCTTAAATAAGGCCCAGATGCTGGAAGTCAGAGATGACTTGTTGAGCGGTCTGACAAAACTTCTCTATGTCGCTCCGGAGTCTTTGACAAAGGCAGAGACGATCGCTCTTCTCAAGCAGATCCCGATCTCATTTTACGCAATTGATGAGGCACACTGCATATCTGAATGGGGACATGATTTCCGTCCGGAATATCGCAAGATAAGTGACAATATCAGGCAGATCGGTGAGGCTCCCATAATAGCCTTGACCGCTACTGCGACTCCAAAGGTTCAGTCCGATATTCAGAAGAATCTGAATATGACGGATGCAAAGATCTTTAAGACCTCATTCAACAGGCCGGATCTCTATTATGAAGTGAGGGATAAGGTCAATCCGAAAAAAGAGATCATCAAATACATAAAGGAGCACCAGGGGGAAAGCGGCATTATCTATTGCCTGAATCGCAAGACTGTCGAGAATATTGCAGAGCTGTTGAATATTAATGGAATAAAGGCCCTCCCGTATCATGCCGGACTTGATGCGGGTACAAGAGCTCAAAACCAGGATCGCTTCCTGATGGAGGATGTTGATGTGATTGTGGCTACAATTGCTTTTGGAATGGGGATTGACAAGCCGGATGTGCGTTTTGTCATACATTATGATATTCCAAAGAGCCTTGAGGGCTATTATCAGGAGACAGGTCGTGCCGGGCGTGACGGACAAGGGGGACACTGCATTGCATTTTACAGTCATAAGGATATTCTGAAACTTGAGAAATTCATGCAGAACAAGCCTGTTTCGGAACAGGAAATAGGGAGGCAGCTGCTATATGACGTTACAGCATACGCGGAATCCAACCAGTGCAGAAGAAAAGTGCTGCTAAATTACTTCGGTGAAGATTATTCTATTGATAATTGTGGAGCATGTGACAATTGTCTTTATCCGAAAAAGCAGTTTGACGGCAGGGAAGAAATGCTTACTGTTATAGAATTGATCCTCTCATTAAAAGAAAACTTTAAAACGGAACATCTTTCGGATATTCTTTCAGGTATTTCCAATTCTCTGATAAAGTCGTATAACCATAATAAACATGAACTTTTCGGCATTGGCAAAGATAAAGGACCTGCTTTCTGGTCTGCAATCATAAGGCAGGGGCTGATTCTGCATTTGCTTGACAAAAATATTGACAGATACGGGCTGATTTTTGTTACGGACGAAGGCAAAGAGTTTTATAATCACCCTCATACACTTATGCTTACAGAAGAGAGAGTGTTTATTGACAGTGAGGATGATGATGAAGATGATGCCATCAGCAGCGCGAAGCATGCAGCCGGAAGCGGAGGTGATCCAGCACTTTTTGCGATGCTTAAAGAAGTACGTAAAGATGTTTCGAAAGAGTTGAAAATTCCTGCATGGGTAATATTCGGAGATACTTCCCTAGAAGATATGTCAATTTTCTATCCCGTCACATTACAGGGACTGAGAAATTGTCAAGGGGTCGGTGAAGGAAAGGCAAATAAATTCGGTAAGCCTTTCATTGATCTGATTGCCAAATATGTTGATGAAAATGAAATTTCCCGTCCTGACGATTTTGTGATTAAGACTCAGCCTAACAGGTCTGCCGGCAAGATCAGCATTATCAACAGTATTGACAGGAGGATTCCCCTGGATGAAATTGCAGAGTCCAAGGACTTGGATTACAGCGAACTTCTCGATGAGATAGAATCAATAGTCAATTCGGGGACGAAGCTCAATATAGATTATTATATTCGTCAGGTTGTTGATGATGACAATGTTGCTGACATATATGACTACTTCAAGGAAGAGGCCAACTCAAGCTCTATCGAGGATGCGCTCAAAGAACTTGGCTCAGGTTATGGTGAAGAAGAAGTAAGGCTTGTGAGAATCAAATTTATTTCTGAAATGGGTAATTAGGCTACGATGAAAAAATTATCGCTTATAACATTATTGTTTTTATGTACATTGCTTAATGCTGAGGACTTTAAGACGATGTATCATGAGATGGACTCATTGCCGAACATCAACAGACTCGTTTATGGGCAGTGTATTTCTCCACTTTGGCGCGACAGCGTTTCATTTGTCTATTCAACTTATACTCCTGACGGGATGGTCTATTATGATTTCAATGTCATTTCAAAGGAGAAAAATCCAATAGAAAAAGGGGAGTTTGACGGGATTTTCGAAAAAAACAGACATGTCTGGAAGGAGAGGGAAGTGCCTTCAAGTTATATTTCTCCGGACGGATTATATGAGGCGCTGTTGAAGGACAGCAATGTCTGGCTTAAAAAGATATCTGAAGATGCCTATATCCAGATCAGTTTTGACGGTACTGAAAATGACCGTTACAACGAACTTTTCTGGTCTCCTGATTCAAAAAAAATCGCAGCCACAAAGTTGAAGGATGCTCCAATGCACAGGATCCCTCTGATACAGTCTTCGCCTGACAGCCAAAAGCAGCCTGTCCTTCAATGGAGAGATTATTACAAGCCGGGCGACCTGATTCCAACAACCGGAATCGCTCTCTTTGATGTTTCTTCACAAAAACAGATACAAGTCGATAACAGAGCGTTTGAAAATCAGTATGACCTCTTTTTCAGGAGGTGGAGAGACGATTCAAAAGGATTTGTCTTTGATTTTAATCAGCGTGGTCATCAAGTTTATCAGATTGTCTATGTAGATGGGCAAACGGGAGATACAAGGATTCTCATCGATGAGCGGAGTGATACTTTTATCGATTACAGCAGGGTGGAAATCAGGTTTTTGAAGAATAGTGATGAGTTGATATGGTCTTCAGAAAGAAATGGATGGAGACACCTTTATCTTATTGATGCTCTCAGCGGCAGGGTTATGCGCCAACTAACGGACGGCGAATGGGTTGTAAGGGGTATCGAACAGGTTAATGAGGATAATAATTATCTGATAATAAAAGGTAATGGCCTTAACAAAAATGAAGATCCTTACAATATCCACTATTATAAACTTTATTTGAATGCAAATAAAGCCGCCAAACAGGAACTTTTTGACCTAACCCCTGAGGAAGGGAATCATACTGCTGTTTTTTCCGGGGACAAAAAGTATTTTGTTGATAAATTTTCTACGCCTTATCACCCTGAAGTTACACTTTTGCGCTCTTCTGATGATGGCGAGAATATAATGGAGATTGAGAGTGCTGATATTACAAAACTGCTCGAGACGGGTTGGAAAGCTCCTGAGGTTTTTGTAAGTAAGGGCCGGGACGGAAAGACGGATATATGGGGGAATATATACTATCCGTATGGTTATAAGCCAAATAAGAAATATAAAGTGATTGAATACATCTATGCTGGCCCACACGATTCATTTGTCGAAAAGAACTTTCGCGCATACGAGAGATATACAAAATTGCAAAAAATGGGTTTTTTTGTTGTGACAATAGATGGTATGGGCACAAACAATCGATCAAAGGCATTTCATGATGTGTGCTGGAGAGATTTGAAAGACTCAGGTTTTCCTGACAGGGAGTTGTGGATTAAGGATGCAGCATCAAAGCATAAAGGTATGGATATTTCTGATGGAGTCGGTATTTACGGCTATTCAGCAGGGGGACAGAGTACACTTGCAGCATTGCTTTTCTTTAATGATTTTTACAAAGTTGGTGTTGCCTTATGCGGTTGCCATGACAACAGGATGGATAAGATCTGGTGGAATGAGCAGTGGATGGGTTACCCTATAGGTCCATGGTATTCTGAGTCATCCAATGTGGATAATGCATACAGGCTTGAAGGTAAATTGCTCCTGATTAATGGCGAACTGGATGATAATGTGGATCCTGCTTCTACGCTTCAGGTTGTCAATGCTCTGATTAAAGCAGATAAGGATTTCAAGCAGTTTTATCTTCCGGGGTATACCCATAACCTTGGCGATAATTACGTTACACGTAAGATTTATGAATTTTTCCATGAGAATATGAAATAATTCGAATTATTATTCGTAATTTGCTTTAAAATTAAAACAAATTATGGATAAATTTTTTGAATATAACATCAATCCACTTGTGGTTGCCATAAATAAAGAACCGTCACAATTCACAAAGAAGGATATTATTGACTATGTCATAAAAAATGGAATAAGAATCATCAATTTCCGTTATGTTGCAGCAGACGGAAGGTTGAAGACATTGAATTTCCCTGTTACTAATTATCAATATCTTGAGTCGATACTGTCATACGGAGAACGTGTGGACGGATCAAGTCTCTTCCCCTATATTTCGGCAGATTCAAGCGATTTGTATGTAATACCGAGATTCTCGACTGCCTATTTGGATCCTTTTGCAGAAATTCCGACGCTCGGAATACTTTGTTCTTATTTTACCAAGGATGGACTTCCGCTCGAAAGTGCTACATGGTACACTCTTCATAAGGCTCACAAGGCATTTCAGGATGAGACCGGATACTCTTTTGAGGCGATGGGAGAACTTGAGTTCTACGTTATTTCGGATGATGACAATTCATTTGAAATCGCAGACCAGAAAGGGTACCACGAATCTACTCCTTTTGTGAAGTTCGAGGCATTCAGAACGGAGGCGATGAATCTTATCGCTCAGGTCGGAGGTCGTATAAAGTATGGCCATTCAGAGGTTGGCAATTTCACTTTGGACGGGAAGGTTTATGAACAGAATGAGATAGAGTTTCTGGTAAGTCCGATAGAGAGTGCCGCTGATCAGTTGCTTATGGCAAAATGGATTTTGCGCACACTTGCTTATCAGTATGGTCTTGATCTTACTTTTTCTCCAAAGATTACTGAAGGAAAGGCCGGAAGCGGACTTCACTTCCATACCAGAATTATGAAGGGTGACAAGTCAGTGATGGTGGAAAATGGCAAACTTTCCGATGTGG
>CAZPLM010000011.1:0-3237 GCA_964587275.1 uncultured Muribaculaceae bacterium
TGAAGATATTATGAATGTGCTTTCAAGATGGTACGACATAGATGTTTCATACCAAAACGAAAGTCTTAAAGATATAAGAATCGGCTGCAACATAGACAGATATGAAAACATCGGAAGTGTTGTCGAGATTCTCTCAAGGACAAGTAAAATCAAAGGATATCTCAAAGGAACCACCCTTAAGATAACATACAATAATCACTAATTAATTTACCATACTATGAAGAAGCTATTAATATTCCTAGTATTCCTTACTACCCTGTCTATCGGGGCGAGGGCGGAAACAAACCGTTTAAACTCACAGCTTGTTACCATTTCCTTCGAAAAAACCACCCTGAACAATGTGATATGGGAGATGGAAAAACAGACAGATTTCAAATTTGTCTATGCGACATCCGACATTGAGGATGTCACTCTTACGAACATAGAGTTTATCTCTAAACCTGTTACTACAGTTCTCGACAAATGTCTTGAGGGAACCGAACTGAATTATTCATACAGCGATGGTGTAATTGCAATCAAAAAAAGCAGTTCCAATGCAATCCCACAGGAAGAACTTCATCTTGTAGGATCAATCACTGATGAACTCGGAGAACCGATTGCCGGGGCAAACATCATCTTCCTTGACACCCGTACCGGCAATATCTCAGACGCCAACGGCAGATTCAATATCAAGGTCAAAGAGAATAAGCACTACAAGGCAGAGATCTCTTTTATGGGATTTGTAACACAGATAGTCTATCTCGATCCTGCGAGACAGAATAATATTGTTCTGAAAGAGGATATCAATTTACTGGAAGAAGTAATTGTAACCGGTTACGGTACATATAATAAATCAGCATACGCAGGTTCTGCATCTGTTGTCAAGACCAGCGCTGTCAAAGACGTTCCAGCAGAATCATTCACTCAATTGCTTCAGGGGGCAGCTGCCGGTGTGGAAGTCGGGAGCGGTTCAGGACAACCGGGATCCACTGCAAATATCAAAATCCGAGGAATGGGTTCTTTTAATGCATCAAACTCTCCCCTCTATGTTATCGACGGTATTCCGGTATTAAAAGGGAGCATCAATACTATGAGTTCAGATGCAGGACTTGATATTATGTCAACCATCAATACTTCTGACATCGAGAATATTACAGTCATCAAAGACGCTGCTGCGGCATCACTTTACGGGTCACGCGCAGCAAACGGTGTCATTGTCATCACTACCAAAAAAGGTTCTGTCGGCAAACCGGTCTTTTCGTTCAAAGCCGACTGGGGTCTTACTGATTTTGCCATGGATTACAGGCCTATTATGGGAGGTGAAGAGCGCAGAAATACAATCTATGACGGCCTCATTGCAGAAGGCGAAGTACAGGAAGGAATGACTCATGAGGAGGCAGTCGCTTACGCTAATGGTGAAATAGACAGTTTTGCTCCCACCCCATGGTGCGGATATGTAAACTGGGATGATATTCTGTTTAAAAAAGGAAGTCACCAGAATTATGAACTGTCCGTCTCCGGAGGTAATGAAAAAATCAAATATTACACATCAATGGAATACCTGAAACAGGAGGGTATAGCATTGAATTCGGGACTTGACAGAATATCAGGCAGGCTGAATGTCGAATATGAAGCCAGCAGCTGGCTGAAACTCGGGGCAAACATAATGCTTGCGACCGTCACTCAGGACGTAAATGCAGAGGGAACAACATATACCTCTCCTTTCTATTCATCAAAAAGCGCTGTAACACCTTCAGATCCTGTATATAATGAAGACGGCACCTGGAACAGGGAGTTTATCCGTATAGGCGACAGGAACCCAAGACTCTCGGCAGAATATGACTATCAGAGAGAATATGTGACAAGAGCATTCAATACGACTTTTGCTGAATTTTCATTCACAAAAGATTTGAAATTCAGAACCACCCTGAGTTATGACTTCAACGCCATAAAAGGCAAAGACTGGTCTGACCCGCGAACCTCAAATGGAGATGACGTAAATGGACAGATGGTAACAAAGTTTTATGAACGCAAGAAACTTGTATGGAAAAACCATCTGACATATATGAAGACATTTGCCGAACTACATAACTTTGATGCCCTGATTGGATATGAAACTGATAGTTATGACAGTGACTACCTCTCTGGAACTGCTACAAATTTTGCAACATACGACAAATGCGATATCAGTAATGGTATGAAAACAGAATCAGTAAGTGGTAACGCTTCAGCATACCGTCTTGTATCATACATTGCGAAAGCCAATTACAATTACGACAACAAGTATTATGTAGGAGCCAGCTGGCGTCTTGATGGAAGTTCAAGACTTGCAAGTGAAAACAGATGGGGAAATTTCTGGTCAGCATCAGCGGCATGGAGGATCAATAAAGAGGATTTCATGCAAAATGCAGACTGGCTCTCAGACCTGAAACTTCGTGCCTCTTATGGTGTTAACGGCACTCTTCCTTCTGATTATTACGGCTACTACGGATACAGCAGCCTGACAAACGGATACCTGGAGCAGCCGGGCATTGTCCAGTCACAACTTGCCAACAGCGAACTTTCATGGGAAACCAACTACAACTTCAATGTCGGAATTGATTTCGGAATTCTTGATGACAACCTCAACTTCACACTCGAATATTACACGAGAACGACCAAGAACCTTTTGATGGACAGACCTATTTCTATGACTACAGGTTTCTCATCATATCTGATGAATATCGGTGAGGTACTTAATAACGGTGTTGAACTCGGGATCAGTTCAGTGAATTTCTCAAGAAAGGATTTCACTTGGACAACAGACTTTTCGATATCACACAACAAGAATAAAATCGTTGAACTTGACGGAATCCAGCAGGAAATTATTGACGGATCACAAATCCGCAAGGTAGGATACTCATACAGATCTTTCTATCTTATTGAATTTGCCGGCATCAATCCTGATACCGGTACAGCTCAATATTATACCAACGAACTTGACGCAAACGGCAACTATATCAAAGACATTACCGAAGATGCAAGTAAGGCAAATTACATTCCCTACAAACATGCTGAACCGGTAATATCGGGAGGTTTAAGCAACTCTCTAAGATATAAATGGTTTGACCTGAATTTCATGTTTACATATCAACTCGGAGGGTACTCTTATGATAACTGGGCACAAAAGACCGAACACAGCGGAAACGACCCGGAAGCAAATATTCCTTCCTACTACTCGGAGAGATGGCAACAGGCTGGCGATATTACTATGTATGA
>CAZPLM010000011.1:3247-4429 GCA_964587275.1 uncultured Muribaculaceae bacterium
TATTGTCAACAATGACAATACTATGGCTTCATACAGAAACACAAGGAGGATACACAGCACCGATTTTTTGAGATTGAAAAATATCACCTTCGGTTTTACTCTGCCGAAACAATGGACTCAAAAAATCGCAGTAAATCAACTGAGAGTTTTCTTCTCATCAGCAAATCTTCTTACATGGGCTAAATACGATCAGTATGACCCGGAAGCAGTATATAATGGTACGGCAATTTGGGGAACTCCTCCATTGAAGACATATACATTTGGTGTAAACATTAATTTTTAATCAATGCAAACCATTGAAATAAACATTATGAATATGAAAAAAATTATCAACATATTTCTGATTGCATTCGCCCTTGCCTCTACCACATCCTGCGGCAACGACTGGCTTGATTTGCAATCTCCTACAAATATCGAATCTGAGGGGTCATTAGGTACTCTTCAGCAGTATGAATTTGTAATGAACGGCATTTACAGCCTTATGCAGAGCTCCGACTCATTCACGGGAAGATTTGTGTACTATGGAGATGTAACGGCTGATGATATTCAGGCTTATTCTTCAACTAAAAGAACAGGCAAGTACTATCTATATGATTTCGTGGCAGGAAATGCTCCTTCAACATTCTGGAGGAATCCATACGAGATAATCAGTAACTGCAACATCGTTGTCAATGGTATCGATGAAATAGCAACATCAGACAACGCCGGCTTGGAATATAAAAACGACCTGAAGGGGCAGGCTCTCGCTATCAGGGCAATGTCTCTGTTTTATATGAACAATTTCTATGGCCATACATACACCATGGACAATGGAGCATCTTTGGGCGTACCTATCGTTTTAACCACTTCCGGCATTGACAGTAAACCTTCCCGCAACACTGTTGCAGAATGTTATGATGCCATAATAAGTGACCTTAAAACTGCTGTAAGTTTGCTTTCCCCTGACTTTTCCAAAGGAAAAATCAACCGTTGGGGCGCAGAACTGCTGCTTAGCAGGGTATATTTATACAAAGCAGATAACGTCAATGCCCTTGCAATGGCTGAAAACGCAATCGCAGGTGCAACAAATAGTGGCTACAGGCTTTGGAAAAATGAAGAATATGCCGGAGCATGGGCATGGGATGTAAGTGAAGATGATCCCGGTGAAGTACTGTTTGAAATTGTAAATCTTACGACTGACAG
>CAZPLM010000011.1:4439-7746 GCA_964587275.1 uncultured Muribaculaceae bacterium
TCTCTGCTCTACTGCCGGATACAGAGATATGATCCTGACTTCATCTTTCTACTCTCTTCTTATCAGCGACCCGAAAGACGCGCGAATAGGCGCAACCACAATATACAGCAAGCGAGCATACATCCAAAAATATATGCCTCAAAGCGGAGAGGCTGATACAGATGCAAACATTACTCTGTTACGACTTTCCGAAGCATATCTTAATGCAGCGGAAGCAGCAGTCAAACTGGGAGACAACACTAAGGCAGTTGCATACCTTGACCCTATCGTCAAGAGAGCCAATCCTGCAAATAGTGTTGAAGGCACCGAAATAACGCTGGATAGAGTATTGACAGAAAGGCGCAAGGAAATGTTCGGCGAAGGGCACAGGCTGTTTGATATTATGAGAAACAATTTAAGAGTTGAAAGAGTAAATGTTTCCGTTTCTAAAATCTCATCAACAAAACATCTTTCTCAATCATCAGAGACTTTATCATTTGACAGGACTTATTTCAAGACCGTCCTACCTGTTCCAAAGGCTGAAATTGATGCCAATTCAAACATTCCCCAGAACGTAGGCTATTAATTATAAGGACTTTAGTTCAGCAAAATGACATATTGATTTAATATTATCGGCGGTAATATTGCTGCCGATAATATTATAATCAAGTTCATTTTTACCTGTAAAATGAAAAAAGTATTACTAATTGTATTGACATTTTTTTCGCTGGAATTTGCTTCCTGCGGAAAAAGTCCTTATGAGCCTGAAAAAGTAATCAGCAAATACCATTGTGACGGACCGTACATTCTCGGCAAGTCAGGTGATTCCAGGAGAATGCTGGTTATAGACTCAATCGGGCAAGTCATTGACTCGGCCATTGATTTAAAAAATCAGCCAATACAGATCAGGGTCTACAACAGCAGCCATAGACAGTCATTTACATTTGACTACAATGAGAGGGGCTTTAGAACAGACTCAGCCCGCATAACCAGGAGCGGTAAGATATATGCCTTGTCAGATCCTCACGGCAATTTTGACTATGTGGTCAAAAATCTGAAAGCAAATGGAGTCATTGACGACAATTATGACTGGACATACGGCTGCAACCAGTTGGTAATGATAGGTGATAATTTTGACAGGGGGAACGATGTATTGCCGATTTACTGGTTGCTGTATAAACTGAAATGGCAAGCCAATAAAGAAGGAGGAGGGGTTTACTGCCTGCTCGGAGACCACGAGGAGTTGATTCTCAGAGACGATAATCGCTATACGAAAGATAAATATATGAAGAACGCCGAAGCTTTTAAAATGAAATACAGTGATCTGTTCTGCCCTGAATCAGTCCTTGGTGACTGGCTTGACTCACAGAACACAATCCAGATAATCGGAGATTACCTCTTTGTCCACGCAGGAATCAGCCCTACCCTTGTTGAGAGTGGATTGACTCTTGAAGAAATAAATGAAATGATACGCAAAGGTCTCAGACTGGAAAAGAGCATCAGGAATAAAAACGACACTCTCTCAATGTTATTCGGCCGACAAGGTCCTCTTTGGTACAGGGGAATGGTACAGGACGAAGAAAAATATGACTTTGTGGATGAAGAAATCGTCAAATCAATCCTCGATCATTATTCTGTCAAAAAAATCATAGTAGGCCACACGGAACTCGATAAGACTACATATTTTCACGGAGAAAATGTAATCGATATAAATATTAGCGCCAAAACGCTAAAACTTGCAGGGATCGTGATAGAATGATAATTTTGGTTAATTCTAGTTCGGAGGGTGGACATTTTATCCACCCTTTTTATATTTTTACGGAGCGCTTTTTGTATATATTATTGATTATTTTTGCAAATGATTATTGATTTGAAGCGTATGAATTTTAAAAAGTTACTTATTACACTGTTTTTTGCTGTCACAGCATTTTTCTTAAACACCTCTGTCCTGTTTGGACAATCCCCTGAATACCTCGAAGCACTAAAATATTATTACAACAAAGAGACAGAAAAAGCAAGTGTCGCATTCAAGAAGCTCACAACTTCCGAACCTGACAACGATGCCGTATATTTCTATGCCGGCCTTCTCTCAAAAAACAACGATGAGACTGAAAAGTACTTCAAAAAGGCGCTTGAGCTTGACCCGCAAAATTTCTGGTATAAATACAATCTGGCTCTGTTTTATGCAAATTCCGAGAGAATAGAACTTACTGCAAAACTGTTTGATGAACTGATAGCGGAATATCCGCAAAAAAGTTCGCTATATTTCGACGCCATCAACATCTATATCAACCAGAATGACACCGAAAAAGCACTGTCCACCCTGGAAAAAATCGAAGAGAGGACAGGCAAAAGCGAGATCATCGCTTTCACAAAAACAGAACTGCTACTTAAATCGAACAAGCAGAAAGAGGCTTACGAATTCCTGGAAAACTACTATCATGACTGCAGGACTCCGAAAATTGCCTGCGCCCTCGGGGATTACTACTCAGGCTTATACGATGACACAACTGCCCTGAAATTTTATAACGAAGCCACAGAACTTGACCCTGCATTTGTTCAGGCATATTTTTCAAAAGCACATATATACAGAGCTTTACGTCAATATGATCTCTATTTCGAAAATATTGCCCCTTTTATGAGTGACCCGAATGTCGAACCAAGCGCCAAGACGGAATATATGAATATGGTAATGGAAACACCTCAATTTGTTCAGGCATTTGCTCCTCAAATTGATACAATGGTCCTCAATATGTGTGCAGCAAGTCCGAAAGACAGTCTGATCAACTCATTTGCAGGTATATACTACTATCGTACAGGTAGAGTTGGAGAGGCAATGGAGATACTTCAGGCTAATATGGAGAGATACCCGAATAGCTTTGATGCAGCATTTACATATATTCTGATGCTCTACTATGCAGAAGACTGGAATGCAGTGGTTGAAAATGTCAACAAGGTGCTGACCAGATTTTCACCGACTGTTGATCTGATGCAGCTGAGGGGAATTTCCTTCTGGAGACTGAAGGAGGTTGACAATGCCATTTCCGATTATAAGAAAATGTACGAGACAGCACCGCAGGACAGCGCAGCAGCCCTTTCGGCCTTTACTGCCCTGGGAGACCTGTACCACATGAAAGATGACAACAAACAGGCTATTAAGTATTTTGAGAAGGCATTGAAAATCAACCCTTATTACTCCCCTGTCCTGAACAATTACGCCTATTATATCTCTGAAGACCTCGAAAAAAGCGGAGCCAAACTGCCGATAAAAAGCAAACTGATAAAAAAGGCGATCTCAATGAGCAAAATCACCATAGAAAAAGAACCT
>CAZPLM010000011.1:7796-19183 GCA_964587275.1 uncultured Muribaculaceae bacterium
CGATCTGGAAGCCAAGGCATTCTTCAAACATGCAATGATTTATGGTGGAAAGGAAAGTTCCACTGTCCTGACACACTATGCGACTGTTCTTGAAGCATTGAATGAAAATGACCTGGCAGCCATTTACAGGGAACAGGCAAAACGGGCCACAGCTGAATGATAAATGGTGCGAAAAACCCTCATACTTTTTTTTATATGGCTGATGACAGTGCCGTGCATAAACCTGACCGCACAGGATGTCACCACCCAGACCGCAAAGAAAAAGAGAATTGAAGAGGAAATTGAATTTATCGACAACCAGCTGAAAACGACAATTGCCAAACAGAAAGCCAGCGTTCAACAACTCAATCTGATCCAGAAAAAGGTCAATAACAGAAAGATGCTGGTCAGAGAAGCGGACAACAATCTCAAATTACTGACAAGCCGTATACATGATAAAGAGATCGAAATCGCCAACCTCAAGAATGAACTGGATACTTTGGAAAAATACTATTCGGAGCTGATATACAACTCCTACAAGAATCGTGATACCAAAGTATGGTTTATGTATCTTCTTTCCAGCGAATCAATCGGCCAGGGATACCGCAGATTCTCATACTTGAAAAATCTCTCGCAGTCGGTAAGCGAACAGGCCGTAAAGATAGAGGAATCACGCAAACAATTGATCGAAGAGAAAGAAAATCTCAATAAACTTGCTCAGCAGGCGGAAAGGGTAAAACAGGAACGGGAAGCGGAATACAGGAAGCTCGTAGAAGATGAGAAAAAGTCCAGGAATGTCATCAACACTCTCTCAACAAGTAAAACCAAATACCAGAAGGAAATCGCACAAAAGCGGAAGGAAGTGGAGGCGTTAGATAAGGAGATTGAACGGATACTTTCAAAAGCCGTTAAAGAGTTGGAAAAAGACAAGACGGCTGTCGACCATACTCTGTCAGGCGAATTCGAAAAGAACAAAGGCAAACTTCCATGGCCTGTAAAACAGGGAGTTATCACCGAGTCATTCGGACAGCACGACCATCCTGTATATAAAAACATCAAACTTCCACAAAACAATGGAGTGAATATCACAACCGTTAAAAATGCAGATGTCTATACTGTCTTTAACGGAGTTGTAAAACAGATATTGCTGATGCCGGGCTATAACCATTGTGTCCTGATACAGCACGGTACATATTTCACGTTTTACTGCAAACTCTCCGGTGTATGTGTAAAAAGCGGACAGGAAGTATCGACAGGCCAAAAAATAGGCACTCTTGCTGAATCCGAAAATACCTCTGTCATTCACTTCCAGATATGGAACGGAATGACCCGTCAAGACCCGGAAGAGTGGCTGAAATAGCAATCTCTAATATGAAAAACTCGAACCGCCGATAAATTCTCTCAACACCGAGGTAGGAGGTACTGCATTAATGTCCGAAGGAATAAGAGATGTGATATATCCGAGAAATGATAATAGCCGCGCTGCCTCAGGATATGCAGGGGAGGTAGTATCAACACCTCTGAGAAGAGGTTCAGCATAGCATTTCAAAAGAGGAAATTCATATATCAGAGCTGAATTGAACATGACATCGGCATTTTCCTGATATGGAAAAATATTCTTGACTTCTCCTTTTCTGACACTTGTCCATCTTAGAATTGTGCTTTCAGGATTAATCCCCCTGAACTGATTATCACGTACCATCCTTCTCAGAAGCCTGTTATCCGAAGTTGAGATATTGTTATTCTCATCAATAGAAAGAGAGGTAAGAGCAGAGGCATAGATTCTGAACTTCTTGTCATCGGAAATTTTTGCTGTCAATTCCGGGTTCAGTGCATGGATACCTTCCATTACAAGAATATCGTCTTTGTTCAATTTAAGTGTTTTACCGTCAAATGTCCTTTCTCCGGTGACAAAATCATAACGTGGCATTTCTATCTCCTCCCCGTTGAAAAGATCATTCAACTGTTTATTGAGGAAATCCAGGTCAAGAGCATGTATTGACTCATAGTCATAATCTCCCTTTTCATCGCGAGGAGTGTGCTCTCTGTTCACAAAATAGTTATCGAGTGCCATGACGATGGGATTCATACCGTTGACTTTTGTATGAAGCGCAATGCGCTTTGATGTGGTGGTCTTGCCGCTGCTTGAAGGACCGGCGATAAGGACAAGTCTGACCTTGTCGCGTCTGTCGTAGATCATATTTGCGATTTCAGCAAGTTTATGCTCATGAAGTGCCTCTGATACCTGAATAAGAACTTTCGAATACCCCTTTTCAAGCCCCTCGTTTAATGAGCCTATACCATGTGCCTTGAGTACCTTGCACCAGTTGGAATGTTCATAAAAAACCCCGCTGAGTTTATCCTGTTTCACAGTAGGTTGAATGGTCATAGGATCCTCATACGATGGATATACAATACAAAAACCTTTCAGATACGGGATAAGGCCGAAAACTTTTACTGCACCTGTAGAAGAGAGCATTGGACCGTAAAAAGTATCTAAGTAATCACCCATCTTATTAACCGTAACAGCAGTACGTCCTGTTGTTCCTGTAAGGATAGCCTTTTCATACTGTCCATTGTCTTCAAAGACTTTAATTGCATCATTGACTGATAATTCTTCCTCCTCAATCGGAATATTCTTCGAAATGATTTCTCTCATCTTCGCTCTTATCTCAAAGACTTTTTCTTCCGTCATTGTAACTCCTGACACCTCACCATAAAGACCGCTTGGCAGATCAAAATCGAGCCGCAGCACATTATCTTTCTCAGGATAAAGCTCCTTTACAGCTTTTTGAAGAATGAAATTTAGTGTCCTTATATAAGGTCTTCGTCCGCTGATTGACTTCAAATCAAATTTTTGCATTTTCTTCTCCTCATTTTTTATTAGACAATATCTCCTTTAAATAATACCCGGTATAGGAATCTTTACACCGGGCCACTTCCTCAGGTGTACCTTGAACAACAATCATTCCACCCGCTTCTCCACCTTCAGGCCCAAGATCAATCAGATAGTCAACCGATTTGAGCACATCCAGATTATGTTCTATTATTACAACCGTATTACCTTGATCAACAAGCTTTTGTAAAACCCCGAGAAGCACTTTGATATCCTCGAAATGCAAGCCGGTTGTCGGCTCATCCAACAGATAAAGCGTATTTCCGGTACTTTTCCTCGAAAGTTCTGTTGCAAGTTTGACTCTCTGACTTTCTCCTCCACTTAATGTGGTAGAAGGCTGACCAAGGGTAATATATCCAAGACCCACATCTACCAGCGCCTTGAGTTTCGGCAAAATTTGAGGAATGTTTTCAAAAAAGACGGCTGCCTGTGATATTGTCATATCAAGTACATCACTTATACTCTTCCCTTTATATTTTACAGCCAAAGTATCAGGCTTATACCGTTTCCCTCCGCATTCCTTACATGTCACATGAGCAGATGGAAGAAAATGCATCTCTATTTCTTGAATACCGGCGCCTTTACAAGCCTCGCAACGGCCTCCCCTGACATTAAATGAAAATCTGTTGGCCTTGAAACCTCTGATCTTAGCATCAGGAGTAGATTCAAAAATCTTCCTGATATCAGTAAATACATTTGTATATGTAGCAGGATTACTCCTTGGAGAGCGTCCTATAGGGGATTGATCTATCTCAATTATTTTGTCGATATTCTGGACTCCTTCGATGCTGTCATACGGCAGAATCCTGTATTTTGAACGGTAAAATTTATTACTCAGGATTGGCATCAGCGTTTCATTGACAAGAGTGGACTTCCCGCTGCCGCTGACCCCGCTGACCCCTATCAAACAACCGAGGGGAATGTCAAGTGTTACACTTTTTAAATTGTTACCCCTGGCCCCTGTCAATATCAGATGTTTACCATTTCCTAACCTGCGCTCTGACGGCAACTCGATCCGCTTTCTCCCAAGCAGATAGTCAATTGTTGCACTTTGAACCTTTGACTTTGCAATTTCTGACGGCTTCCCGTTATAGAGCAGCCAACCGCCATGTTCTCCCGCCCCAGGGCCGAGATCTATCAACCAGTCGGCACTCTCCATCATCTCCTGATCATGTTCCACTACCATTACAGAATTACCCTCATCTCTCAGTTTTTTCAGAGAATCAATCAGTTTGCGATTATCTCTCTGGTGAAGGCCTATGCTCGGCTCGTCAAGAATATACAGGACATTTACCAATTTGGAGCCGATTTGCGTTGCAAGCCTTATCCGCTGACTCTCACCCCCGCTCAAAGAACGGGTGCTTCTGTCAAGTGAGAGGTAATTCAATCCAACATCCTTCAGAAAACCAAGTCTGTCAATCAATTCCTTTAAGATATCATTTGCAATCCGGCTTTGCTTTGCATTCAACTTTGAAGACAATGAAGCAGTCCAGTCATATAGCCTGTCAATATCCATGGCTGCCACTTCAGCAATATTCTTTCCATCTATCTTAAAATACAGGGCATCCCCTTTAAGGCGTGTACCATGGCATACAGGGCAGACAGTCTCGTCCATAAAACTGTCTTTTCTGTTATACATTTCGTCACTCTCTTCTCCGCTAATCTCGCTTTTAGCCACAACACCCTGAAATGTAACCATCTGCGAATTAGCACCATCACCAATTCTAAAAAGTTCATCAGAACCGTAAAGTATTGTTGACATTGCCTCCTGCGGTATAGTATTGATTGGATTATGCAGGGAAAAAGAGTATTTTTTGGCAATAGCGATCAAAATATCAAATGTCGTGTTGTTTCTCAAGGCTCCAATGTTGGCAATGCCACCATCTGCAATTGATACCTTCTCGTCAGGAATGATTTTCTTTATATCGACAGAAACAATTGTTCCCAATCCGCGGCAATACGGGCAAGCGCCCTGAGGTGAATTGAATGAAAAAGTATATGGTGCAGGAAGAGGAAATGAAATGCCTGTATCCGGACAAACAAGGTTTTTACTCAGATAGCGCAATTCTCCGCCCTCAAAAGGCATCAGTGCAATCGAACCTTTCCCCTGATTGAGTGCTGTAGAAATGGAGCCTCTGATCCTTTTCTCATCTCCCTCGTGAGGAATCAATTTATCCACGACGAGTTCTATAAAATGCACCTTATATCTATCAAGCGGTTCCACATCGCTAAGTTTCATTAGATTACCGTCAATCCTGACCTGCGAATATCCTCTCTTGACGAGTTGCTCGAAAAGCTCTTTGTAATGCCCTTTTCTACCTCTGACCAATGGGGCGAGGAGTAGTACTTTCTTATTGGCATACTCTTTCATTATCAAATTGATGATCATCTCGTCAGAATATTTTACCATCTCTTTTCCGGTCACCGGAGAATAAGCAGTCGCTATTCTTGAATAGAGCAGTCTGAAGAAATCATATATTTCTGTAATTGTGCCTACCGTTGAACGTGGATTACGTCCGGTCGTCTTCTGTTCAATTGCGATAATAGGGCTCAAGCCTTTAATCTCATCCACCTCAGGCCGTTCGAGAATGCCCATAAACTGTCTTGCGTATGTCGACAGCGTTTCCATATACCTTCTCTGGCCTTCTGCAAAAATTGTATCAAAGGCAAGTGACGATTTACCACTGCCTGAGAGCCCCGTAACAACAACAAGTTTGTCGCGCGGAATAACAAGGTCGATGTTCTTAAGATTATGCTCCCTTGCACCTGTTATCTCAATTGAATTATCCATTAACATGGCTGCAAAAACGGATTACTCCTAAGCTCTTCGCTGATAGTCGTTTCCGGGCCGTGACCAGGAAGAACACGCGTTTCAGGTGGAATGACTGAGACAAGTTTTTCAAGCGAACTCATAAGCCGCTCATAATTGCCGCTCGGATGATCCGTCCTGCCGATACTTCCGGCAAAAAGCGTGTCACCTGAGAACAATACTTTATCGGTTGCACTGTGGAAGCAAACTCCCCCCTGAGTATGCCCTGGAGTGGCAATGACTTCAAGTTCTGTATTTCCGAATTTTATCTTGTCGCCGTCCTTAATATTTATCGTATCCAAAGGAGGCTCCTCTATATCAAAGCCATACATAGCACAATATTCTTTAGCTCTCTTGAGCTGCTCAATATCGTCATCACTCACATAAGTCTTTAAATCCCACTGTTTTACAACAAAGGCATTCCCCATCACGTGATCAAAATGCCCGTGTGTCAGAAGTATCTTTACCGGCTTCAGTTTACGTTCATTCACATATTTGACAAGTCGATTCTTCTCACTGTCGCTGTTGCACCCGGGGTCTATGATCACACATTCACTGCTTTCATCCGACACTACATAACAGCACTCCCTTAACTCATTAAAATAAAATGTCTTTATCTGACTCATACCACTTGAATTTTCCACAAATTTACTAATTCTAACGCAACTCGACACCAAACTCCCTCACATTTGTTCCTCACTGACTCTCTCAACCTGTTCGGCTACGGCGTTTCGTTCTGCGACCTTCACTGTAGCCACCGTCCAAGCACGAAAGCCCTCGATTCCGTGCTCAGCCATGGGAAAAGATCATTAATGAAAAACCTTCAATAGAAAATGAGTTAATTTTACTACTTTTGTAAAGTAATAAAACCCACTTGAAATGCATATTGCAATAGCAGGAAATATTGGAAGCGGAAAGACTACACTGACTCGGATGCTTTCAGAACATTATCACTGGACTCCAAAATACGAGCCTGTTGACTTTAACCCATATCTCGCTGATTTTTATAATGATATGGAGCGCTGGTCATTCAACCTCCAAATCTATTTTCTCAATAAAAGATTTAGGGACGTAGTAGATATAAGCAAATCAAAAGAGGTAATTGTCCAGGACAGAACCATATACGAAGATGCCTGCATTTTTGCCCCGAACCTGCATTCAATGGGACTTATGTCTACAAGGGATTTTGAGAATTACTCTGCCCTTTTTGACCTGATGGTTTCACTTGTAAAAGCTCCTGACCTGCTGATCTATCTTCGCTCTTCCATTCCCAACCTCGTCAACAATATCCAAAAAAGAGGACGTGAATACGAGAACAGCATAAGAATAGACTATCTCACAGGACTTCACGAAAGATATGAGTCCTGGATTTCAGGTTACAAAGATGGTAAACTGCTGATTCTCGATGTTGACAAACTCAATTTTGAAGAGAATAAGAACGACTTCAATTCTGTTGCCGACAAAATTGATGCGCAAATCCACGGATTATTCTAAAACAGATCAAATAAAAGTCGATCGATCGCGTCGCTGTCCTTTATTCCTATATTACCTTTCTCAGTTCCGATAAGGCTGTGAATGCCCACTTTTGTCGGAATGAACAAATCAGGCCGCAACATTGAGATCAATACTGCAGCATCGTATGGGTTTGAAATATATTTCATTACAGCAAGCGCGCTGTCAACAGGCATATCAGCAGGTACATTATATACGCTTCTAAAGACCTGAGGTCTCTCATGTGCAAAATTATTAATACCATTGACTGCCGCATCTCTCAAATAAATTCCTGCAGGATCACCGTTTTTAGCATATTTTTCAAACGTCGATTTTTTTATCGGAATAGAATACGCAGCATACTTACCAACAATTGTAAACGGTATCTTATGCTGAAATCCGAAAAGCTTTTGTGCTGAACGATAGTCTTGTGAAACATTATATGCTTCCAGATTGGGTATAATGAGATTCCCCTCCGAATTCACAAAAACCTGCCCTTGAAAAAATATGGAATCAATCTTTTCGGCCACGGAATAATCATCCTCTATTGCCGCCACCAGATCAGTAGCGGGAGCGATCAGCAACACTTTTACTGATCCTTTCGCAGAAGTAATGACTGAATCAATAAATACCTTACCTGTCCCCACGGGTACATCACGGTTTAAAAGATCCATAACATGAGAAGCTTCCCTGACCATTTTTTTTGAGTGATTAGGTGTGCAGGCTATCCCGATCAGATTAACATCAGATTTTGCAGCAAGGCACAAAGCCTCCATATCGTCCACATCTGTCCCTATATCAGTAATAATCAGAAGATTTCTCTTGCTTCCAGCACCTTGTTCACAGGCATATAATATTACTGAACAAAAAAAGGCGACAAAAAAATACTTAAGAATCCGTTTCATCTGTTACCTTGTTTTTCTTTTTATAAAATGAAATACTTATTAACGAGATCAATCCACATAATATCATCACGAGTATTTGAGATTCATGAGAAATAGTGGCAAAAATAATTCCGGTTGATTGTGGAATTCCGTAAATAGGTACAAGAGCCATGCTGACAAGCAAATGATATGCCCCAAAACCGCCCTGAACAGGAACGAGCCAGCCAAGCGATCCGACAATCATGAGAAACAGCGCATCCATCATACCAAGTCCGGAAATTGCAGGAAAGGCCATAATGGTGAAATAACTTTCGAACCAATAACATAGCCATATAAAGATTGTGTAGGCAAAAAAAGCCACATTGTGTTTCATTTTAAAGCCTGACTTGACCCCTACAACTATTCCATGAAAAAAGCCGGCAACTTTTGACCCCCACCTGGATTTTTTTATTTTCTCTTTGTTGTATTTGTAAACCAGCCAAATTGATACGATAATTGCCGCAAGAATAACAATAATCCAAATAGCGTCAAACGGCAGTCTTGCGACAAAAGGCTTCCACATTTGATTTACCAAAAAATCCCCGAATCGGCTGAACAGAACAAGTGCAACTGCAATCAGTGCTGCAAATATCATATCCCATGTTCTTTCAAGTACCATGCTTCCAAATGCCTTGTCAAATGGAACTTTTCCGGTCTTTGCCATCAGGGCGCAGCGCACGATTTCACCAGAGCGCGGCAATGCAAGATTGGCAAAATAACATTCCGAATAGGCATCATAACTCTCTATCCTTTTCACTTTATTGTTGATCGGGAGCAGCATCAGCCTCCATCTTAAACCACGGGCAAGAATCGCCAAAAAACCGGCAACCATAGATGCTGCAATCCAACGGAAATCGCAGGTTTTCAGACCATCTACGAAATCATGCCATTTCAATCCTCTAAATGCAAAATAGAGAAGCACGCCGGCAAGAGCCAGCATGAGAACATATTTAACAACTCCTTTTACAGTTATCTTCATATAAGCTACTCGCAAAAATACTATTTTTTTCAGAAAACCTCTGTAATTGCTAAATTTGTACCAAATATACTGAAATTATGAAATCTATTCTCGGAATTGGCAATGCTCTTACTGATATTCTGGCCGTTTTGCCTGACACATCACTTCTCAATACATTCAATCTTCCGCAAGGAAGTATGCAACACGTTGATGCTCAGACCGGCAACAAGATTTGGGAAAAACTTAGGGAACTTGGAATACAATATGTTGCGGGAGGTTCCGCTGCAAATACAATTTCAGGAGCTGCAATCTTTGGAATGCCAGCCGGTTTTATCGGCAAGGTTGGGAACGATGAACTTGGTTCCCTCTTTCAAACAGAACAGGAAAGAAATGGTATAAAATCCATGCTTTTGAAAGGCAAGGCCTCCTCCGGACGTTCACTTGTATTCATCACAGCTCCAAATGCTGAAAGGACTTTTGCGGTCTATCTCGGTGCAGCCCTCGAACTTGAGCCTGAAGATCTTGATCCTGAAATGTTCAACGGATATGACTACCTCCATCTTGAAGGATATCTGGTACAAAACCAAAGGCTATTCAGAAAAGCTGTCGAAATCGGACGTTCTAAGAATATGACCATTTCTCTTGATATGGCAAGTTATAATGTAGTGGAATCAAATGATGCTTTTCTCCATGACATCGTAAATAACTATATTGATATTGTATTTGCAAACGAGACTGAAGCCGAGTCATTCACAGGCAAAAAACCGCGTGAGGCTCTCGACATTATTGCCAAATCCTGTTCAATTGCAGTTGTCAAGATCGGCAAGGACGGATCAATGGTCAAATCGGGAGATGATTATCACTTTATCAAAGCATGGCCGGCGGATACAATAGATGCTACCGGGGCAGGTGACGTCTATGCAGCAGGTTTTCTCTATGCGCATGCAAACGGTATGTCTCTGAAAATCTGTGGAGAAGTCGGCTCAATAATCGCAGCCAAAGTAGTTGAAGTCATCGGACCTAAAATCGATATTCCTCGCTGGAGACTCGCCAAAACAGAGATCCGGGAACTGATGGGCATTCCTGACACCCACTAAGAGGCATTATTGTCTTTCGTTATGTAACTTTTCAACGCCTCTACATATTCTTCAAATGCCTTGACGTCAAAGCAACTTCGTAACGCATCAGGCGTTTTATATAAAATTTTGATTATTAGCTATTTGATGATTATTTAGTCGTCAATTTGTGGACTAAAAAAGTCATATGACACTGACCTCCTGCGCATTACAAAAAACGCTATTATTTCCAGAGTTTCTCCGGTGATAACACCATACCTGACAGGATAGCGTCCTTTGACTTTACTACCGCTATTTCCAGAGTTTCTCAGGATAGACCCCGGCCTTGATAAGATCATTGATTTTATCCACAACAAAAGGTCTGTCCTGCTTATAGGTAACGCCGAACCATTTCGCATCACAATTAAGCACCTTCAAGTCTGCCTTTTCACCACGGATAAGGATATCCACAACGTATGGAATAAAATATTCAGCTTTCAAATTAGCGACATTCGCCTCATAAAAGCCTTTAAAAAGATCTTTTGAATAATTGAAATATTCAGGGGTAAAACCCCAGAAATTCATTGAAACAAAACATTTCGGATCAAGCTCTGAATTATTCCCCCCATCTTCAAAAACAACTTTATCCCCCTTACGTTCAATATCGGTGCGCTCCACGACGGCGTGAAGATAATCATTCCCGTCAACTTCGCAGATACCACGCGACACAGTCCCGAAATCCGAAAGAGTATTTTCCAGATGATAACCTACCATCGCATATTTGCCTCTTGCTCCCTCGACAGAACGAAGATAATCAGCCATAACCTGATAGCCCTCCTTCCCATAGAAATCATCAGAATTGATGACGGCAAATGGCTCTTTGATAACTGATTCAGCCATCATTACAGCGTGATTTGTGCCCCATGGCTTCTCACGGCCATCAGGAACAGTCAGCCCGTCAGGAATATACTCAAGTTCCTGATACACGAACTCTACCTCTATATCATTACCAAACTTGCCTTTATGAAAATGCTCTTGAAACGGCTCTGCAAAAGAATGTCTTATAACAAACACAATCTTTCCAAAGCCAGCCCTTATAGCATCATAAATGGAATAATCAATAATCGCTTCACCATTTGGACCAAGTCCGTCCATCTGTTTCAGCGATCCATACCTTGAGCCCATACCGGCAGCAAGAATAAGCAGTGTTGGTTTCATCTTTTCATTATTTATAATTACCCTGCAAATTTAGGTATTTTCACATTAAAGGCGACAT
>CAZPLM010000012.1:0-19008 GCA_964587275.1 uncultured Muribaculaceae bacterium
GTTGTTATCTTTCCATCACCATTGATATCTTCATAATAGACATCTCCGTCTGTCTCATAACTAGCCCTATAATTATTGATAACACCTGTTTCATCTCTGTATTTAAGAGCTGTTACCTCTTCAGCAGAACCAAACAATCTGTTATATGTCTTATATCCATACCACTGCCCTATTTCCTGGTCTAATTCAATTTTTGAATATGAACTCGTATAGGATTCAGCAGTATTGTTAAACTTTGTCACAAATGATTTGTTAGTTGAGCCATTTGCATTCAAAGTCAATTGCCACTTGCTGTTTTTAATCACGTCACCTTCAATGGAGAACTCCCAACCATGAGATTTAGTTGCAGCAATATTTGAATATATTGAAGTAAATGCACTGCTTGATGGCAATGTCATGCTGTAGATCAAATTGTCTGTCTTTTTATCAAAATATCCGAAAGACCCTCTTAGCCTTGAATCAAGGAATTCTACTTCAAGGGCAATATCAGTCATATATGACTCTTCCCACTGCAACTTGTCATTACCAAGACTGCTTGGATAAATACCAGGGTTTTCATTATAATTAATAGAACCGACCATTGTCATCCATTGATAGTTGCTAAGGTTCTGTGAACCTGATTTACCATAACTTGCACGAAGTTTCAAGAATGAGAGATTACGTCCTACCCAACCCTCTTTCATCCAAGGTTCTTCACTTATAGTCCAGCCTAAACCACCTGAAGGGAACCAACCCCATTGACGTCCGGGGCCGAACTTTGAAGAGCCGTCATGACGGATTGTGAATGTAGCAAGATATTTATCTGCATATTTATACTGTGCACGTGCAATCTGAGAAACCATTGTTGAGGCGCCAGTTGATTCTCCCATACTTCCGTATGATGATGCATCCGAGAAACTGTTAAGTACGTCATCATCAGGAAATCCTGTTGCATACATTGAATAATAGATTGATTGGTACTTTTCCATTGATGCAGTGACATTGGCACTGATATCGTGTTTACCAATAATTTTAGAATATGATAAAGTATTATCCCATATTTTTGTATCAGATTTTGAATTAGACCATGTCCTGCTGTTCACAACAGAGGTCCTCTCCCTATTATAGGTCAAGGAAGAAGTATTTGCGTAATTAATACTGCCCTTTGTTGAGAAGAAAAAACCGGGAATAAAAGTATATTGCAACTCAATAAGCCCTGAAATATTTTCACCGGTAGCATAATCTGTATTTTCTAACAGAATATAAGGATTCTGAGTATAATAGTCTCTTGTAAAATATGTACCATCTTCATTATAAACCGGAATATCAGGTCTGATTTTCTTGATTATATCAAGCATTGAATCTTTATCTGATGCATTTCTTGTATTACCAGTTACATTAACTCTGAATCTCAGTTTATCACTGACTTTTGATTCGAGTCTGACTCTTCCGGAGAAGAATCTGCTGTAACCGCCCTTTACCACTCCTTGAACATCATTATATGAGATTCCGGCCAAATAACTTGTAGTCGTAGTTCCACCACGAAGACTCAAATCATACTGCTGTTGAAATGGGTTTCTGGTCATTTCTCCCAACCAATATGTATCACTATTATAATAAGCAGTAGATAGATCAGGTACATTCCAAGGATTTATTTCACTTGTATTCAATGCTTTAAATGCGGCTTCATCAAGATACATCCTGGTAAAATAGTCACATGTACCGCGTGATGCCAATTCGTGTCTTGTCGCAGCTTGAGTAAATGCAATATATTCTTTGGAAGTGAAATAATCATATCCATTCATATTCAATAACTGATATCCTACTTTTGATGAGAATTCCAATGTAGGTCTCATTCCTTCACGACCGCTGCGGGTAGTGACAACGATAACACCATTTGCGGCGCGTGAACCATAAATAGCTGTAGATGAAGCATCTTTCAAAATATCAATACTTTCCACATCATTAAGGTTCAATGAATAAAGTACATTCGAAATACTTCCGCTAACACCTGCATTATATTCAGGAATACCATCAATAACCCACAAAGGCTGGTTATCTCCACTCAATGAAGATTGGCCACGAATGATAACAGACACCGGAGAGGTTGGAGAAGCAGACTGAATCTGCACATTTACACCGGCAGCACGACCCTGAAGCATTGACTGTACTGTTGTTCCGATAGTAGCCTGTTTGATCTCCTTCTCTCCCATGTGTGAGATAGAACCGGTCAAATCCTTTACCTTCTGAGTATTACCATAACCGATAACAACTACATCCTGCAATATTTGAGTATCAGTTGTCATCATCACTTCATACTTTGCACGATTGTCAATAATCACAGTCTCATTATTAAGTCCAACAAATGTAAATGTAAGTTTATCACCAGTATTGACCTTAATTGAGAACGCTCCGTTGACATCCGTGATTGTAAATTCACCACTATTTTCATTTTTGATAGTAGCCCCCGGAAGAATCTGGCCTGAGTCATCTTTCACAACTCCTGAAACAGTCCGTTTCACAACTTCTTTGGCAGATTTCTCTACGTCTTTTGTTGCAAGAATTACCTGTTTTCCGATAACTTTAAATGAAATCTGCTTCCCGGCAAGAAGCTTTTTCATAAGGTTTTCTATTGGCTCGGTAAGGTTGAATGTTCCTGAAGTTACAATTCTCTTATCAGAAACTTCATCTGAATAGGCGAAAGTATAATCTGTCGCCGCCGTGATCTCTTGAAGGACAACCTTCAATGGAGTATTGTCATACTTGACATTTTGAGGAGTCCTCGCTATCATAACAAGCGAGAACAATGATAGAAGTATTGTCAATGATGATCGAGCAATACTTTTAGAGTAGTTAAAATACATAGGTTGATTAAATTGTTAGTACCTATTATACAACCAATAAATTGAAAACCTTTACCAACTCCAAAAATAATTATCTTGAAGTAAGAGTTACGATATTATCATTGATGTTATAATCAATCCTGGATATTAAAAACAGGACATACATGATCTGAGAGATCGATTCTGCATTGAATGTTGCAGTAATACGATATTTTAGGATATTTGGATCTTTTATGATAAAATCAACTCCATGCCACCTTTCAAGAGTTGTGATTACATCTTTCATACTCGTTTCATCAAAAATAATCTTCCCTTCAGTCCAAGCCTTATTATTATTAATCTTGATTCCTGACAAATCAGGTAGAATTACTTTTTGATTATTAATGACAACTGATTCAATATCTCTTAACTTCTGTACTCCGGAAGGTGTGACCAAATCTATCTTACCTGAATACAGAGTTGCTTCAGCTTCGCTTTCTCCTTTAAATGCTTTAAGATTGAACTCAGTTCCGACAACCTTTACCTCAAAATCATTTGCTGTCTTTACGATCATTGGTTTCAAGGAATCTGACTTTACTTTGAAATATGCCTCACCATCCAAAAAAACCTCTCTGGTCGATCCCGCAAATTTATCGGGAAAAACAATTTTTGTATCTGAATTCAACAGTACGATTGAACTGTCCGGCAAAACCACGGAAGATTTTACACCTCTTTCAGTATAAATCTCATGAATATAATCCTGTGGCATTTTGTCCAAAGTAATACGCAGATCATTTTGCGTCAACTCAGCCACAATATTTTCTTTCATTCTAATCTTATTGCTGTCAGACAACATATAAATAGCCAGTCCTACACAGGCTATTACCGCAGCCGCAGCAATTGAAACAGAAAAACCGACAACCCTTCTGTAAAAACCTCTTCTCTTTACCTCAGATCTCTGTTTAATTTCAGACATCATCTTTCCAACCCTAACCTCATCAGCTGGAGATTCAGGGATAGTGGCAATCAAATGAGTCATTTTCAGACGCATCAAATAGTCCCTGTTCTTTTCAGAACGGTCGACCCATTTGAATACCTCTGCCACCTCATCAGAAGTCGCATTCCCTTCAAGATATTTCAACAATAATTTCTTCTCCATACTCTATATACACTTAATACACTTTATTCACTCAATTCCTTTAATAATTGTTAGAAAAATGACAATGCACGCAGGTAAATAATCTCTCAATCTGCGTTGAAGAATAGATGTGGCTGATGCAATGCGATACTCCACAGAACTTATGCTGACATGCTGTATTTCTGCAATTTCTTTGTTCTTTAAATTCTTTAATCTGCTAAGGCAGTATGTCTCCTTGACCTTAGGTGGCATTGAGTTGATGGCATCTGTAATCAATGCCCTGACTTCTTTTTCATATACCCCTGTAGCATTGGAATTATTCAGAGTGTCTAAGTTAAAAGAAGCAGTCCGGTATTGAAGATAATCTTCGTATTTATACTTATTTGCCTTCTTTTTCAATGAATTGATGCAAAGATTTTTCGTTGTAACCAACAAGAGAGGCATCATATCTTCTCTATCTGAATATTTGTCAATATTCTTCCAAAATCTAATAAATACATCATGAACAACAGAATTAGCCTCCTCTTTATCTCCAAGAAAACAGAATGCATAATGCTCCAACTGATTTAGATGGGCACGGTAAGCCTTCTCAAATAGGTGCAAGTGCAATGCTTCTTTATTCTCCGATTTGTTCATTTCGGCAAATATAAGCAAAAGCAACAAAAAATTTCCCAACAATTATTACACTTGTGACAATCACATCTATTATTAATCAAAAGAGGGTGGCTGAAAATGTTCAATCACCCTCTTTCTTTAACACCTTGTTTCTTTATTATATATTTGCAAAAAGCTTATCAAGGTAAGTGTAAAGATCAGGACTTTCCCAAATAATCAATAATTTCTTCATAATCGACTACTTGTAGTTTTGAGGAAGCAAATTCGGATTATTGTTTACTGCATTCTGAGGGAACGGAAATATCCACATTGGAGAATCAGGAGTCAGTGTATATGTAACACCGGCAATCTCTCTTGTAATGGTCTGTTTATAACCGTCAAGCAGATTCCAGCGTTTCTTATTAATGAATCCATATACAGAGTATATATTTTCTCCATGAGCTGTCTGCTTCAGGTGTGCTATCGCATCAGTTGCATTTGAAACAGTGCCTTCAAGAGGAGCATAAACTGAAGGATCTATCCTGCATACTCTTATTGCGTCAAGAGCTTTCATTGCTTCGCCATAATTACCTTTGCGAATTTCAGCTTCTGCAATAATTAAATACATGTGGGTTGTTTTCATACCAACTTCATTCCAGCCTGAATTAAGATCATAGGTAAATGTATAATCCAATCCGATATACATACTGCCCATTCCCATCATATTGTCATACATCAACCTGTCTGTATCCATTTTATCATGGCATGCATGTCCGGCCTCAAATGCATTCCAAGAATCGGTTGGAATAGCATTAAAAAACTCAATACCATGGATATAGAACAAATCTTCTGCACATTTAAGGATAGGTCGAAGAATTACCGGATAAACACCTCCAATAAGATATCCTGTTTGTGTAGTAAGAATTGTATTATAATCATCAACCTCTCCATTAATTGCAAGTGCCTGCTTTGCCACAGTCTCGGCTTCGTCGAACTTCTGCATACTTATCAATGCCAATGCCTTGACTGCGTATGCACAAGGCTTGCATATCCTCATCCTGTTGATTGCTTCATTCGGCAGAGCATTCAACTCTATCGCAGCATCACAGTCAGCAAGGATCTGATCATACACCTCCTGTACTGTACTTTTTTCTGTAGGAATTGTAATATCCCAATCTTCATGTACATAAGGGACTCCTGGGTCAGTCGCTGCAGTTGAGGGATTATATGCTTTTGCAAATTTGTTGACAATAAGATATTGAAAATAAGCACGCAATATGAGAGCCTCGCATCTCAGCTGAGATTTGAAAGCATCATCCCCTTCGGCATCGTCTACACAGGAGAGAATTGGATTGGAAATCCTGCCTATAATACCATACCACTCTCCATAATCACTATCAGACGAGGTCAGTTCAGCCATTTTATCCTGGTTTGAATCATCCCATGTATATATTATTGACTTGCGGGTTTTTGTAGGGTTTGACAATAAAGTAGGAATATTTGAAAAATTGCGCATCGCATCCCCGCACATCTCTCTGCAATCTGTCGGCTCCATATAAAATTCAGTATTCAACAACATTTCCAATTCGCCTGTCGTTGAAAGAAGGTTTTTCCCTTTTGGCTGAATATCAGTAAAATCAGAACAAGAACTGATGATTAATCCACAAAGGAAAAGACTGTATAGTAGTTTTTTCATTGTTTTACTTTTTAGAAATTAATATTGACTCCAAAAATATATGAGCTTGGCGTGCGGATTCCCAATGTCTCAGGATCTACGCCAATATTATTCTTTACCCAGAGATACCTTGGATTATCTACCTGGAAAGAGAGTGCTACTCTTTCCGCACTTATTTTTTCCACCCAGTTACGTGGAAGGTCATAAGAAAGAACTATGTTTCTTATCTTGATAAAGTCGGCATCATAAACAGATGCATTTGAATATCTTGTTTCCGAGCCAAGAGAAGTCGACCCATAGCGACCGATTCCGGGTGTGTTTGTTTTATTCTCAGGAGTCCACGCGTTCAGAAAATAACTCGCTATAGTAGAATAGCTGACTGAAAATGTTTCATTTTCGCACAATGCACGCATTTTATGACCCCCGTAATATGCCATCATGATATTCAAACTTAAACCTTTCCATTTAAAACTGTTTTCCATGGCGATGATGGTTTTAGGCTCGCTCTGACCTGAATATTCAAGTGTGGAAATACTTGCAGACTGAGCGCTGTGAGTTTTTCTGTCATCCTCAACATACCATAAGGTCTGGCCTTTTTCACCCTCTTCATCACTGATACCGGCGAACCTGTAAGACCACATAGCACTGCTCGGATATCCTTTTACATAAGGATTACTAATCACCTGATATGCTCTTGTCGATGGATTTTCCACATCCGTCACTTTATTTTTATTATAAGACGCTGTAACACTTGTCTCCCAATTGAAACCGTCGATTTTCTCGGGACGGAACCAGTCTACCGACAACTGAACCTCAACACCTCTGTTCCACATACTTGCCATATTTACAAACATTGAGGAAAATCCTGTAGTAGGATCAAGTGTCATATTTGAGAAAATATCTTTACCAACCTTATTGTAAACATCTATTGATCCGCGAATTCTATTCTTCAATACAGAAAAATCAAGACCTAAATCTGTCGTGCGGCTCTGTTCCCACTTCAGGTTTGGATTTGCAGGACTCTCTACCTCGCCGTAAGGCAAATTAGTATATTCATTCATACCTGTAGAGGTCGCCGTCATATAACTTGTAGCTCCCTGATAAATATTTCCCGTCACACCATAACTTACACGAAGTTTCAAGTAATCAGCCCATTCGACAGGTTTGAAAAACGGTTCATTGTGGATATTCCAACTTGCGCCGACAGACCATAGAGGTTTGCCGCGATATTTGGCATTCAGGCCATAAACATCTGCATAATCCTTACGAAAAGAGCCGAATACATTATATTTCTCTTCATAAGTATAGGTCATATTCATATATCCGGATGCATATCTATGTCTTTGTTCAATGACAATCCCCATGTTGTCTCTCAAATAAGGACCAAAAACAAATTGAGATACGGGATATTGCCCTTTCATATAGTAAGGGCTGTAATTCATAAGGCTCATAGCTCCAAAATCTACAGTATGTGTAGAACTGCTCTGCAACTGTTCATCATATCCCAATATCAAAGCCTTGGTGCCTTTGTATTTCGTCTGTCTGAATTCAAGTCCGGCCAAAGCGACTATTGAGTGTTTTCCAAAGGTGTTGGAATAATTAATCTGACCTCTGCCGGTCCAATAGCGGCCGTCAGTATTTGTACTGTTTAACATTCCTCCCGATCTTGGAGTAAGATAGCTTATCTTGCCCGATGCATCTTTTTGAGCAAAAGCATTTCTCATCGAACGTGACAAGTGGCTTTGTTCATTTGCAAGCCAGTCGGTCGTAGCATGGTCATTCTCGTAAATAAACTGAGTATTGGCTGTCAAACCTTTGATGATCTTAAAAAGAAGATTGACGTTGTACCTCGAATGATTTCTGTCTGTTGTCTGAACATTATTATAAAATTCATCTACAATGTTCACTCCAAGATCATACATTCCCTCTTCTCCCTTACTGCTCCAATACTGATTTCCATTATACCAGTAATAAAAATTATTTGACGTTCCATCATCATTATACATCTTTTCGTATGCAGGAATAGTCCATGGGTCTGTATGGTATGAATTATAATCATATCCCGGTTCTTTAGCCTTGCTGAATATTCCATTGAAACTGAACTCTGCGGTCATCCATTTTGTTACATCATAAATACCTTTATAGCCGATATTCAACTGATTCTGATCGGTATTGATAGTACCGCTGTTGTCAGTCTTGTAGTTAACTGTAAGATTGCTCTGAAACAGATCTGAACGGCTGCGGACTGAAAGATTGTACTGCTGAAGAACCTCTCTTCTATATACATGGTCAGCATATTCCTGCGCAAAATTATTCTTTTTAAGAGATTCCAAAGTTGAATTTAGATCAGCCTGACTTATTTCTCCCTTTGCAAGACGATAGTATGCATACTCTATCGGCGAAACAGCGCCGCTCCCTCCTTCAATTGAAGAATAGGTTGATGCTATCGGATCGGCAACTTCACCATCATTATGGAAAAAATAGTAATCATAATATTCAGATTCTACATTTACCTGTTGTTCGGCATTCATATAGAAGTTGTCAGAATAATTCATATTTTTCTTCTGGTGAATAGTAATATTTGATGAGAAGTTAATATCAATTTTCCCTTTTGTTTTTGCATTTTTTGTGGAAATGACAATAATACCATTTGAGGCACGCGCACCATATATTGCTGTTGCGGCTGCATCTTTCAAGACATTGACATTCTCAATGTCATAGGGGTTAAGATCAGATATTGATCCTTCGATAGGAAGTCCGTCAACGACAAGAAGAGGAGAAGTCTCTGCATAAAGAGAGCTGGCACCTCTGATTGTCATTTTGCCGCCATAGGTACTCAATCCGGCTACACGCCCTTCCAGGTTGTTCATAATATTTGCGGTGTATCTATCTTCAATCTTTTTTGAAGAAATCGTGGTAATGGAACCAGTGACCTTTGCCTTTTGAATATCCTGATAACCTGTAACCACTACCTCCTCCAGCATTTCTTTGTCTGTATTCATCAGCACATCATACTTTATCCTGCTGTCGACTGTAAGGCTTGTGCTGTTCAGACCAATGAATGTAAATGTCAGTCTGTCACCGGCATTTGCCTTAATGGAAAAAGCACCGTTCACATCTGAGACTGTGAATTCGCCGCTTTTTTCATTTTTGATGGTTGCACCGGGACAGACTTGGCCTGTATCGTCTTTGATTATACCGGAAATTTTACTTTTAATAACCTTATTTCTCGGATCAATCTCTTTTGCAGTAAGCGCAACATTCTTCCCGTCTATCTTGTAGGAAATATTCGTATTTTTAAATATTTCATCAAGGACTGAGGAGATTTGGCGGTTTTCGCATTTAATCGAAACCAGAGAATTCAGTTTTACAACATCTGAATAGATAAATTTATATCCGGATGCCTTAGTAATAATGTTGAGAACTTCCGAAATTGGCTTATTCTCGACATTTAGAGTTACTTTTTGTGCAAAAGCACTGAACGAGAAGCACATACAAAGCATTAACATGAACACTTTCAAATGTCTCGTAGTTAAAATAGTTTTTAAATACATAAAATCGGTTGAGTTAAGTTTTATGTGTGTATAACAGATAACCTGAATTTTTACCCTAAACCGATAAGAATATTATCAGATATCACGTTTTTTCAAATACACGACATTGTCCGAAATAGTGTAATCTATCGGCATTGTAAATTTGATGAAATCAAGGACTTGTGTCATCGATTCTGACGAGAAAACAGCTGAAAACTTATAGTTGAAGATACTTTCATCCCTAACTACAATCTTGCCGCCATACCATCTTTCCATCATCTTGACCACTTCTTCCATTGAGGTATGGTCAAACAGGAGATCTCCGTTTTTCCACGCCACTTTCGATAGTGTGTCTTTCTTGGAAGATGAGATAATCTGATTGGTGGTTTTGGAATCGTTATTCCTGTCTGCAAACGATATGGATTCCAATGGTTCCAGTTTGACGGTCTGACTTACCACTTTTCTGTTTTGATCTATAAAGACTTTGAAAACTTCAACTTTTCCTAAGAAAAGGGTAGTCTGTTCGTCATCATCATTTGAATAGGACTTGATATGGAAAGAAGTGCCCAATACTTTCAGGTTCATACCTTTTGAAGTAGAAATTACCATCGGTCTGGCGGAATTTTTCTTTACCTGAAAATAGCCTTCACCGTCAAAATGGACTCTCCTGCAATCATCGTCAAACTCTTCGGGATATTCTATTTTGGAGTCAGAGTTAAGCCATACTACAGAACTGTCCGGAAGAATCACTTTCCCCTTCAACCCCCTTTCTGTATAGAGAGTATTGATTGCCTTTGAATTTGAAAATGTATTCTGAATATCAGCCAGTCTGTCCTGTCCTGAATGGCCCCGTCCCATCCCGTTACCAGCAAAATAATAGAGGTTCAAGCCTATTGAAACTATCAAGAGCAATATTGCAGCAGCTGTAAGAACTCTTCTCAAAACCACCTTTTGACCGCTGTGATTTCTGTCAGAATCATCAACGGCATTGCCCTTAATGCCATTTAAAACATTCCGGTAACACCTGTCTTTTTCCTCCTCACTTACAAGTTCAGCACCGGCAGTTTTAGCTGTTGACTGCTCAATGACTACGGAATTCTTCAACTCTATATAATAAGCCTCATTACGAGGAGACGACTTAATCCACTCGACAACCTCCCGTCTCTGCTCAGATGAAACAGATGAATTGATATATTTTATCAATAATTTCTTATTCATATATTATTATTAAACAGCCATAAACTTAAACACCCTAACAAAACGACTATTATCCTGTACTCTTCAAATGCCTTTCGCAACACTCGAAGTGCGGATGAAATCCTGTATTCAACGGTTTTGATTGAAACCCCGACTCTTTCAGCAATCTCACGATTTTTCAAACCTTCAAACCGGCTCAGATAAAAGGTGTTCTTTATGTCTTTGGACATACCGGACATACTGTCGGATATTATGGTTTCTATCTCCTTCTTCAATACTGCATCAAGATTGGATGATCCCAAGGCCATACAGTCGATCTCTACCTCGCTTTTTTGGATATAATCAGTATATTTTTTCTTTGAAATTTCCTTATCCAGAGCATTAAATGCCTTATTTTTAGAAATAAACAACAGATATGGGAGAGCCGATCTGTTCCTGTCTATCTTTTCGATATTTTCCCAAAATGAAACGAACGTATCCTGCGCCACATTCTTGGCCCCCTCAACATCATGCAGATAATAACTCACAAATGCCACAACATTCCTGAAATACGAATCGTAGCATTTCTTGAAAAACTTCTCGTTTGTGAGTTCGGCCATAACTCTGCAAAAATACTAATATTTTTTATCCACTTGCAGAATTCTGCATATTTCAAAACCAAACCTCACTTGGTTGTTGCCTTTCAGGATCAATGAACATCACAAAAAATACCGGCATATATAGAATTGCGCCAACCTCCCTGGCCACCCTGTCATGCCACTACTTAAAGTAGACAACAGATTGCCTATGCACTGATAACAGCCGATGTTTTGTGACCGGCGGACGGGAAAAGCACAGGCTGGCGACAAAAGAGCACGTTTTTGTGACCGGCGGACGGAAAAACCACAGGCTGGCAACAAAAGAGCGCGTTTTTGTGACCGGCGGACGGAAAAACCACAGGCTGGCAACAAAAGAGCGCGTTTTTGTGACCGGCGGGCAGGAAAACCACAGGCTGGCGACAAAAAGCCGCGTTTTTGTGACCGGCGGGGCTTTATATGCTTAGAGCTATATTAAAAATACAAGGAGTTCCTGCACGGGACTCCTTGTTTTTTATGTAAGTTAGGCTTCTTATCTCCAGTTTTCATTCCACATTAATACTGTTTCAGGAATTTCTTCTTTTAACTGAGACTCTTTTAACGTATAGGTCTGACCTCCGTATGTATGTGTATATACATTAGAGAAAAGCGGATCATTCCAAAGCCTTCTCATATTATACCACCTGTATCCTGTAGCTAAAAATTCTCTCGTCTGTTCATCTACACAGAATTTGATATAATCATTTTGAGTAACAACTTCAGCCGGTACTGTTTCATATCCAGTATACATTCTGTAACTTCTGAATTCTTCAAGAACAGCTTTAGCATTATCAAGCTGACCTGATCGTGCATAACACTCGGCAAGAATAAGAAAAACCTCAGGATATTCCACTCCAAAGTCAACAAAACTGCCCTGAAAACCCGCAAAAGGAAGTTTTAATACCTGGCCTGTTGCCGTTGCAGTCGAAATGATATTCCTCCTCAAATCGTGAGAATCGAATAAATCATAGTATTCCTGTTTAAGATAATATAACGGTAAACCGCTGTTTTGAAAATAATAGAAATACACCTGTGAATTTTGTCTTAAAAACAAAACCTGAGGATCTCTGTTTTTGTATCCTATCCATGTCCTTATCTGCTTTACAGGTATCTCTGTATAATTGAATTTCGACTGGTCAGTCATATATTTTCTTAATGTGATATTATATTTCCCGCCCTTTAAAAGGTCATAGGATACTTTCATTTTTTCAAGAGCTTTATCATATTTACCAATCGTCCAATATACCTTGCCGAGCATTGCATAACCGGTCGGTTTATACACTCTCAATAAATGTTCACTTCTATCTTTAAGGTTAGGACAGGCTTCTTCCATTTCAGAGAGGATGAAATCATACATTTCTCTCATAGTAGCGCGATTAAAATCTTTAGCCTGAGTATCTGCAATGGTATCAATCGGCAATATTAACTCAGAATCAGCTATACTCTCATTATATGGCGATCCAAACCACTGAGCAAGAAGAAAATACATATAAGCTCGCGCCATTCGCGCTTCTGCATAGACATACTGTTTGGCCTCATCGGAGCCGACACTTGAAAGCACCTCTGAAATTATCATATTGTAGGTATAGATTTGTTTATATGCCATTATTATTTTGTAGCATGATTCATTTTTCCTATATATTTCATCCTGGAACTGATAAGCGCAAAGTATGGACTGCGGATTTAGAGAATATGTACAAATTGCATCATAACACTTCTCATCCACAACTATTTCATCATTCTTCCAATATGCATAGTCATTTTCAGACAGAGTAAAATTCATGAAATTATAATAGTTCAGTAATCCATCATAATGCTCTACTGTATAAGCGATTGACTGTCCCCTTGGCTGTACGTCCAGAAAGTCCGTACAACTGACAGCCGAAAATATTATTAATATCGTTAGAATATTTGATATAATCCGTTTCATTGTTTTCCTTGATTAAAAGTTAATTGTCAGACCGATTAAATAATTTGCTCCATACTTGTCCGGATGGCTGATATAAGAGGCATCCTGCAAACATTTTGCTTCAGGATCTATTCCCTCGTTGTTTGCTGCAATATAGAACAGGTTTCCCACAGATGCTGTAACTTTCATGCTTTCCATAGATAATTTACGACAAACTGATTCGGAAAAATGATATGAAAGACTTAAATCTCTCAATTTTATGTATGAAGCATTAAGCACATTACAATCAGCAAAATAATATAAAGAATAATTTGTTGATGAGGTTCTGTCTGCTGTGTATGAAGGGACATTGGTTATGAGTTCATCTCCCGGTTTTCTCCATCTGTTATCAAAATCTTCATACAAATTGTCAGCGGGTCTTCCATAAAACTCAGTCGTCACATTTTTCCTCATTTTATATCCTAAATTATAAACGAACATGAATGAGAGATCCCAATTTTTGTAGCTGAATGTATTTGTCAATCCTCCTGAATACTTTGGAATATAAGATCCTTTGTATACAAGGTCATCAGTACTGAGAGTACTGCTGTTTTTACCGGCGATGATATTCCCGTCTTTATCATATACCTGAGTATTTCCATTACTGTCCAGACCGGCATAACGATATCCGAAAACACTCCCTGCAGAATAACCTTCCACATACTGTGCAAAAACAAGTGAAGATGCTCTATACGGAGAGGCAACATCTAATTTTGTAATTTTGTTCTTATTATTTGAGAATGTGAAATTTGTTGACCATCTGAAGTTTTTCCTGACAATATTATTACTGTTGATCGTCAATTCCACTCCGGAATTTTTCATTTGCCCAATATTACCATATACTGACGCATATCCGACCACCGGATTGAGGTTCATAGATCCCAATAAGTTTTTAGTGAATTTGTTATAATAATCCACTGCAATACTCAGGTTGTTGTCAAGCACTCTTAAATCAAAACCCAAGTTTAACGATCTTGTCTTCTCCCAGGTTATTTTTTTATTTGCAGGAGTGTTGATATAATAGCCTATTCCTTCCGCCAATGTTGTATTTACAGCTTTTATTAGATTATATGCAGCACCATCTCCCGGTGAAGGAGAATTTCCGGCAAATCCATAACTCCCTCTGACTGATAAATAGTTGATGAAATCAATATCTTTCATGAAATTCTCATTCTTCATATTCCACGATGCACCTACAGACCAAATCGGTTTATATTGTGTTGCAGGATTACTTCCGAAAAGATTTGACTGATCCATCCTTATACTTGCATTGAGAGAATATTTATGATCAAATGTATAGGCCCCATTTGCAAACAGAGAAAAATACCTTAAATCAGTCTCATTATTACTGTAGTTGCTGCTTGCATAAGCAAATGTATTGTAGCCAGATCCAAAAAGAGCACCCATTACATAATTTCTTAGAGTATACTGGTCATATATGCTATATGTCATTGTCTGATAGTCGTATCCTCTGAGATAAGTACTATTTGAGTTGCTTAGATATTTTCTAACTTCCGTTCCTGCCAGCGCCGTAACCTGATGCTTTCCATCATTAAATTGTCTGTCGAATGTCAACTGGTTTCTTAGAGTCCAGTCAAATGTCCTGCTGTTTGAAGATTGATAATTACCTCCATCTGAAGGCATCAGTGATGCACCTGTCGATTCTTTGTAAGCATCGAGGTATTCTTCTCTTATCAACCAGTTCTCTCGCGGAATATACCACTCTCCTTTTGTCATTTGCTGACTGTATTGGAAACGTCCTTCATATTTCAGTCCGGGCAACAGGTCGATTGTCAGACCGGTGTTAATTCTGATATTGGAATATCTGTCTTTCTGAAAAGAGCGGCCATAATCATCTGCCGGTTTGAACGACATATCGACACCTGTGACATTTTCAACATATTCTCTTTTAGAATCCAGCATATACAGATAATATATATCAGTCGCTTTGCCATTTTCAGAATATTCTACATAGGGAATATCTCGATAGTACGAATTACTTGGATTAAAATAATTTGATTTCCATGGAGACACTTTAGATTTGTTACTGGTAAAAGAACCGTTAATAGTCATATCCCAATTCATCCACCTGGTTAATTGAAAAACCTGTTTTGCATTGATGGTGATCCTGCTGCTGTTATCCTGGCTGATTCCCTGATTGCCATAATAGCCGATTGACATGTAATAAGTATGTTTATTGCCGCCTCCCGAAAGTGATACAGAATGACGCATTTCCCACTTATTGCTCATGAAGTTGTCTTCGTATGATTTGTGTTCATTTTTTGAGAGAAGAGCATTGATCTGCGATGTTTTTTCTTCAGCTAATATAATGCCGTTTTTATATTGATACATAATATGTTCATGAGGGAAAATCACCGGAACCCCCTGTGTTTTATTAAACCCTAATGAATATTGTTTTAAAAGGTTGTAATCCCACGCTTCAGAATAGACATCAAACATTTCCTGAGCATTTTTCAAATATGTCTCAGTGTCCATTTTATTCTGATAACTATAGTCAGGCTTACCGTAATAATTGAATGATGCATCGTAAGTGACTCTCATTTTCTCGTTTTTATTACCATTCTTCGTTGTAATAACAACTACACCATTGGCTGCCTGAGATCCCCAAATTGAAGCTGCAGTAGCATCCTTCAATACAGTGGCGCTAACTATGTCATTGCTGTTCAGCATATCCTCCACCATTGACTTGTCGAGAGGAACTCCATCAACAACAAACAGCGGACTTCTTGTTGAATTAATGGATGTCAGACCTCTGATCAGCATCTCGTCGCTATCTGTACTGTGGCTTACAACCAGTCCGGCACTCGTTCCTTCAAGACCGCCAAGGATACTTCCTGTCAATTTAGCCTTGTCACTGATCGTATTTCCTTTTACAACAGCAAATGAACCGGCTGAACGTTCTTTACTCAATGTCTGATAACCGGTAACTACCACTTCTTCAAGCAATTCTTTGTCAGTGCTCATCACTATCTCATATTTGGCCCGTCCGTCGACTGTAAGGCTTGTGCTGTTCAGTCCGATGAATGAAAATGTCAGTCTGTCACCGGCATTTGCCTTAATGGAAAAAGCGCCGTTCACATCTGAGACTGTGAATTCGCCGCTTTTTTCATTTTTAATGGTTGTGCCCGGACATACCTGACCGGAATCGTCTTTGACTACACCTGAGACGCTTTTTTGGGGGACAATAGCAGCAGGAGCGAGAATTACCTGTTTCTTTTGAATCCTGTATGAAACAGCTTTTCCCTTAAAGAGTTGATTTAAAATGCTTTCTATTGAAGCATTGTCCGATTTCAGATTCAAGGTGGCATTTTCTTTCGCCTTGAAAAAATCATCTGAATACACGAACGTATATCCCGTCTGTTTTGTTATTTCATTTAAAACAGTCTTGACCGGAACATTCTCAAATGAGAATGACACTTTTTTCTGTGCGTTCATTCCGATAGAAATTAGAAGAAAGAGCGCAGAAAAAGTGATTCTGATAATACTTTCTTTTTTGAAAATAAAGTGCATAAGTTGTTTTGTTTTGGGTTATACTCTTAATACGCAACCTTAAAACAAAACCTTAAACTATCTTGCAAAAATTTCTACTTTTTTGTCATTTATCTTGTAATCGATAAGAGAACAGAACTTTAGCATCTCCATTATCTGTACAATAGATTCTGATTTAAAGGTTGCAGATATTTTGTATGAGAGTATCTTCTGATCATCAACCTGAAAATCCACGCCGTGCCATCTTTCAAGTGTTTTTATCACTTCTGACAAAGGGAGGGAATTGAAAATGAGATAACCGTCTTTCCATGCCGAATCATCTTTTATTGAAAGTGGATTCTCGACTTTAGCAATATTATCTTCAACAACAGCCCTCGTATTGGGAGCCACCAGCATGGTTTTTTCCGTTCCTCCCTTATTTGTATAATCAAGAACAATCTTGCCCGAGTATAATGTTGTCTCTACGGTCTCATCTTCATCATAGCACTTCATGTTGAACTTTGTACCCAGAACTCGCACTCTTACATCTTTGGCAGTATTGACAATCATAGGTACAAGAGAATCAGGTCTGACTTCGAAATATGCTTCACCTTTTAAAAAGACTTCGCGAGTATCTCCCAGAAATTTATCCGGGAATTCAAGAGTAGAAGCGGAATTCAGCCAAACCTTGGAACTGTCAGGAAGTACGACAAAGCTCTTGACACCTTTTTCCGTATAAATAATATGCTTGTATCCTTCTGGGATTTCGGACATTGAGACTCTTAACAGTTCATTTTTCTGCCTTGAGAGAGCATCTTTAGACTCACCGGGCTTCAGGATAAGAAATGCGAATGCGACAATTGCGGCAGCTGCTGTTATTATGGAGACCCCTCTGTACCTTCTGATCTTCTTTCTTGCTGCGACTTTCTCCATAAATCTCTGAAGCTCATCTTTAGTGGCAGGAGTGTCATTCAGGCTTTGTCTCACCTGCATATTTTTCAAATTAAGAAAGTAATCCCTGTTGGCAGAGTCTTTTTCAATCCACGCCAACACCTCATCTCTCTCATGTTGAGAAATATCTCCATCAATATATCTTAATAATAAACTTTTTCTCATATATTAATAATTACGCTTTCAGGAGTAAAAGCCATAAAACAAAAGGCAAATAATCCTTCAAGCATTTTCTTAAAATCTTATATGCGTTTGATAACCTGTATTCAACTGTGCTTATTGCAATATTGCATTTTTTAGCTATTTCGCGGTTTTTCAACAATTCTACCTTGCTGAGCAGATAGGTTTCTCTTGTCTGATCCGACATTTGAAGCAGAGCGTTTTTGTAGATCTTCCTGACTTCTTGGGAATATAGAGAAGATGCGCTGCTGTGTTCCAATGCATTTATGGTAAGATCGCAATCTGTTTTTCTGGCATAGTCGGAATATTTCATTTCTGACTTTTTCTTTCTGAGGGCTGTCAGGCATTTGTTTTTCGCCACGTGGAAGATATACGGCTCGACACCTCTTTCCCATTCCATCGTATCACGTTTGTCCCACAGTATCATAAAGACATCCTGGGCCAAAGAACGGGCAACATCCATATCTTTCATATAGCCATATATGAAAGTCTCCAGATTATGGAGATTGTCTACGTATGTTTTTTCAAATTCTGCTTTATTGGACATTGCCGTGGTCACGAAACGATTTCAAAAGTAATTATTTTTCAGCAATCTTCTTATTTTGTATAAAATGTTTGATTTGCAATTAATCCAATCTGAGGATAAGAGCCATAATATCATGTTTGACTATTCCGGCAGAATTAATTTCATTGGCCTGCTGCGACAAATTCACGATGTTTTGTCCCAGGCGGCATCAGAAACCACATGTTGGCGACAAAAGAGCACGATTTTGTGACCGGTGGGCGAAAAAACCACAAGCTGGCGACAAAAGAGCACGATTTTGTGACCGGCGGATGGAAAAAGTACAGGCTGGCGACAAAAGAGCGCAGTTTTGTTCCAGGCGGTCG
>CAZPLM010000013.1:0-6130 GCA_964587275.1 uncultured Muribaculaceae bacterium
AAGAAAAAAGCATTGGAAGCATCATTAGCTGGAATAGAAAAAGCATACGGCAAAAAGTCGTATGAAGGAATACTCTTGGTAATAAACACATTAGCCTGTTTTCCTACCGTTATTGAACCGTGAGTTTCTCCCAGTCCCATTGCATAAGCGCCATTAATAGTGGCCGCATTTATCACCTCTTCGGATGTCATTTTCATCTTTAAAGAAGCGAGTGCCATAATAAACTTCATATCACCGCACGGGCATGAACCAGGGTTGTAATTGGATGCCAGGGCGATCGGAATATCGTAGTCAATCATATTCCTTGCCGAAGCATACTCCATTCCAAGGAAAAAAGTCGCCCCTGGCAACAGATCGGCAATGGTTTCTGACTTCGCAAGACATTCATACTGTTTCTTCCCTGTAAATTCAAGATGTGAAACAGAAATAGCATTGTATTTGACACCTGTCTCCACTCCTCCTGATTCGCTCATCTGATTTGCGTGCACAGTCGCACGGAGGCCATATTTCATCCCTGCATTCAAAATCCTGTCCGTATCATCCTGAGAGAAAAAACCGTTCTCGCAGAAAACATCAATAAACTCCGCAAGCTCTTCAGAGGCAATCACAGGTATCATTTCATTAATAATACTCTCCACATATCCTTCGTGGTCATTCTTATACTCTTCAGGGAATGCGTGCGCACCAAGAAATGTCGCTTTTACAGTAATCGGCATCTCCTCTGAAATACGCCTGATGACGCGAAGCATTTTCAATTCATTCTCAGCATTCAATCCATAACCGCTTTTCACCTCAATCGCACCTGTACCAAACCGCACCATCTCTCTGACACGTTCTGACGCCTGAATATACAGGTCATTTTCAGAAGTATTACGCAGCAACTTGACAGAATTGAGAATACCACCCCCACGTCGCGCAATTTCCTGATAGGAAAGACCTTTGATCTTGTCCATATATTCCATTTCACGGCTGCCTGCATAGACAATATGGGTGTGGGAGTCGCAGAAAGCCGGAAAAACCATCTTCCCTGTCGCATCAATGACTCTACGGGCTTTTGGTTCCAACTCCTCAGGCATTGCCTTCATCTCTCCATAATCAGCGATCTTACTCCCTTTAAGATAGAGAAATGCATTGTCAATACAATTTAAAGAGGACATCTGCTTACCTTTCCTGACAGGGCAAACCTTCTCTTCAACCTGAACAAGTTTTTTTATATTCTTTATCAGGATTGACATATCACTGCCTCCTCAAAAAAGCAATTGAATCCTTAATATGTGGATACATGACCTCGTCTTCTTCAATAAACGGAACCGTCTCCCTGTATTCAGCAAGGAAGTCCTCCAAAATTGGAGAGGTCTTCAAAGGCCGGCGGAACTCTATCGCCTGAGCTGCATTCATCAACTCTATGGCAAGTACTTTCTCAACATTTTCAACAACTCTGACACATTTTGTGGCGGCATTAGCCCCCATACTCACATGATCTTCCTGACCCTGAGATGAATCTATTGTATCAACAGAGGCCGGTGTGCAGAGCTGTTTGTTCTGGCTGACAATCGAAGCCTGAGCATATTGAGGAATCATAAAACCGGAATTCAAGCCCGGATGTGCTACCAGGAATGAAGGAAGCCCTCTCTTCCCTGAAATAAGCTGATATGTTCTTCTCTCGGAGATACTGCCAAGTTCCGCCATGGCAATGGCAAGAAAATCGAGATTAATAGCAAGTGGCTGGCCATGAAAATTACCTGCTGAAACGATCAGATCTTCATCAGGCAGGATGGTAGGATTATCAGTAGCGGAATTCATCTCTGTAACAAACACATCCTCAATATGAGCCAAAGCATCTTTTGAAGCGCCATGTACCTGCGGAACGCATCTGAAAGAGTATGGATCCTGGACATGTGTCTTATGTTGAACGATAATCTCACTCCCCTTAAGGTAGAGATTCATCATCTCTGCAGTAGTCATCTGCCCCGTGTGAGGTCTTACCTCATGTACACCGGGGGTAAAAGGCTCTATCCTGCCGTCAAATGCATCAAGTGAAAGGGCTGCAATCTTATCTGCAAGAGATGAGAGTCTTTTTGAATTATATATGCACCAAATGCTGTGAGCCAGCATGAACTGAGTGCCGTTCAGCAGGGCAAGGCCCTCTTTTGAAGCAAGTTTCAATGGTTGCCAGCCGAACATTTCATTGATTTCAGCGCCCGAATAGACTTTCCCCTTATATTTGGCCTCTCCTTTTCCAATCAGCGGCAGGCACATATTCGCAAGAGGAGCAAGATCACCTGATGCTCCCAGAGATCCCTGTTGGTAGACAATCGGGATTACCCCGGTGTTGAACATATCTACAAGTCTCTCTACGGTCTCAACTCTTACTCCAGAATAGCCGTATGCGAGCGATTTTATCTTGAACGCCATCATCAACTTGACAATCTGCTCAGAGACTTCATCTCCAACACCGCAGGCGTGTGACATCACAAGATTCTCCTGCAGTTGTGAAAGATCATCCTCGGCTATAGAAACATTGCACAGGGAGCCGAATCCGGTCGTTATTCCGTAAATCGGTTCACTCTGAGTCTTCATTTTATTGTCGAGATAATCCCGACACTTGGCAATACGTGCTTTAGCCTCATCTCCAAGTACTATCTGACACTCCCTGTCAAATAGCACCTTCACATCGGAAAGGCAGTGAATTTTGTCGTCAATATGAAAATATTCCATTTATTTAAAATTAGTCCTCAAAGATAGCAAAAAGAGTACTATATAAAGAAAAAAGTGGCAATCCGTTTGAAAGATTGCCACATAAATTTAAATTTGAAAGGAAGTATTATTCCTTGTAACCGGGATTTTGCTGAAGTTCAGGGTAGAGAACTCTCTCGTCATTGGAAATAGGTAGAACGACTCTACTGTAGTCCCAGCTGAAAGAGGTCTTATAGCCTGATCCTCCCGCATAATCATGTTCATCAATTGTCATATCTCTTGTAACAGTACCGCCGCGACGCATTACATCGAAGAAACGGTGACCTTCGCCAATGAACTCTTTCTGACGCTCAGTCTGTATCAAATCGAGTGTTGCAGTTACATTAGTCGCTGTAGGATCAGCTCTTTTACGTATGAGATTGAGGTAATTGCTGGCAGCAGAAGCATTACCGGATTCAAGTCCGGCCTCTGCAGCTATCAGATAAGCCTCTGTTATACGCATTGCATGAATATTGTTACGACGGAAAGTATATCCGCGGTCTGCATTTCCGGGGAATTTCTTCAACCAGTACTCTCCGGTCTTGGCTGCAGAATACGGATCGCCGATCCACTGAGCACGAACATCATTTGGAGTATCATCAAAGAGAGATCTCCACTTCTTTGTAGGGATCACACTTGCGCCGGCATTCAAGTCATCAAACCAAAGGTGGTGGAACATTCCGTAAAAACCTCCATCAGGGTCAATATCACCCTGATTGGTTACGATAAACTCAAGGACCGTCTCATCTTCTCCCTCGTGAGACCAATAGTCAATATAATTGGCATTTGAAACGAGAGAGTATGGAGATTCATTTATCACCTCAACAGCTGAAGCGTATGCTGATGAATAGTTGCCCATATAGAGATAAACCCTTGCCTGGAGCAGTTTGGCTGCCCAGTAATTGAAGTGACCTGTATTCTTACTTTTTGAAAGCAGATCAAGAGCCTTGCTCAAATCAGAAAGGATCAGATCGTATGTCTGTGCAACGGTGCTTCGAGGCTGCTTAGCCTCACTTGGCGATACAGGAGTTGTGATAAGCACAGCACCCAAAGATGCACCATTATCATAGAGATATGGGTATCCATAGAGTCTTACCAGATCGAAATACTCAAAAGCTCTCATTGCATAACCCTGTCCGAGATAGTCATCTCTTTTCTCAACTTCAGACGAAGATGATGTTTCAAGAGCGCCGATATTTTCGATAAGAGTATTCGCAACCATTATAGTATTGTACATTGTTGTCCATAAAGCAAAATATGAGTTATTTTCAGGCTCATACTCGAGTGTATAGACAACAGCCATCGTACCTCCTATTGTGCTTGGGTAAAGATTATCAGCCCTCATTTCGCCCATATAGGTAAAGTTACGACCATAATTAGTGTAGTATTTGACATTGTCATAAAGGCCATTTACCACATTTGCGGCATCAGCCAATGTTGCCATGGCATTCTCCGCTACTACTGAATCGGTAGGAACCGTATCAAGAAAGCCGCTGCATGAAGAAGCGCCGAAAAGTATTGCAGTCGCAATAAATAGGCTTGAAATATATTTTTTCATAATCCTGTTCTTTTTTAAAGAGTAATTTCAACACCAAATGTAACCGTTCTCATCGCAGGCATCGTATAATAATAGTAGCCGCTTGCCTGGATTTCAGGATCTATGTCAAGACCGGAGAATGTTAAAAGGTTGCTTCCGGAGAGATAAACACGAGCATTTGCAAGACCTATCTTATCAGAGAAAGATTTTGGTATATTATAAGAAACCGTCATGTTTTTCAGTCGGAGATAATCCCCTTTCTTCAAATAACGGCTTGAGTAGTAGTAACCGCCCTGATTATTTCCGGCAATACGCTTAGGAATCGTACCGTTTGTATTATCCTCACGCCATGTATCAGTCTGTGATGCCCAGATATTCTGACCATAAGTCTTGTATCCATCATCTGCAAGCCGTTCAGTACCTTCATCCCAGATATAGTGACCGTATTTATATGACCAACCCATGGTAACGGAAAGATTCTTATATCTGAAATCAAAACTGAACCCGCCGTATCCCTTTGGAATACCAGTTTTGCCTTCGAGAATCATTGAACTTGCAATCTGTCTCGTTGTAGGAGAATAATTATATGAGTCCTTAGGCATTGTGCTGCCTTTAGAGATAACTGTGCCGTCTTTCATTGTCACATCCTGATTAACAACTTCGCCGGCCTCATAGAAAGAACCTTCAGCATACATAGGGACACCTGTTGTTGGGTTTATACCAAGATAGTTTCTTGTCCTGAACTGATAAAATGAATAGCCTTCAGCCCAGATGTAAGGTGTATCTACAATAGTCTCACCCTTTTCAGAAAGTGCAAGAACCTCATTTTTCAATGTTGCCCAGTTGACACTTGCAGAAAGGGAAATATCTTTTTTCTTTATGATATCAACATTGAGAGCAATTTCAACACCTTTATTCGACATTGCTCCGATATTCATCAATGTTGATGAGAATCCGGTAGTCGAAGGGACAGTCGCGTCAAGAAGCAAATCAGTGGTCTTCTTGTTAAAATATTCAGCTGTAATTGTATATCTGTCAAATATTGTAGCATCAAGTCCTATATTCCAGTTTTTGTTCTTTTCCCACGTAAGATCAGAGTTGGCAAGATTACTTGGATACGATGCGGCATTATCGCCATACATTGTATAGTCATATACCGACATATATCCATAATAATCTGATGGAAGCGTACCGCTTGTACCGTAAGACCCACGCAACTTGGCATCATTAAGCCACTCAAAATCCATGAATTTTTCATTTGAAAATCTCCACGATCCGGAAACTGACCAGAAATCGCCCCAACGGGTCTCAGGAGCAAGTCTTGAAGAACCGTCACGACGGAATGTTCCTGTAATATAATATCTGGCATCATAATCATAACTCAAACTTCCAAGTGCAGAGAGCAGGCGGTCATCTTTTGAATAAGTATATCCGTCATCGAAATTGGCAGCAAGAGCCGATTCTGTCGCACCTGCATAAGAGAAGTCGATCTTTCCGATTCTCGACATTACATAATGCTCTTTTTCGGCTTCCCAGCCAGCCATTGCAGAAACATGGTGATTGTTCCAGGTCTTATCAAAATTAAGAGTTGTAGAACTTACCATCCTGTTAATATTACGATATCTGTCAGACATATAACCGCCGATATCACTATATGCGTAATAGTTAGGGTGCCCATACAACCATCCGAAACGGTCGTGAACAGACAGCCAGTCGCTGCTGACGGTACTCTTAACCCTCAACCAGTCAGTAAATGCAAATTCGCCCCATCCTTTCATGATAAGACGGTTCTGCCATGCATCATTGACCTGCTTATCATAATAAGGAACAGGATTGACAGTACTATAGTTAGGGTTC
>CAZPLM010000013.1:6140-17852 GCA_964587275.1 uncultured Muribaculaceae bacterium
TTCATAGGCTCCACATAATAAGAACCGTCCGACTTGTAGGCATAAGGCCATCTTTCAGTCAAAACAACCTTCCATATATAGAACGGATTATCTTTTGTTGCACTTCCATCCTGGTGACCATCCTGATACTGCCATGAATATTGGAGAGATCCTCCAATTTTAAATCTCTTGCTGAGCTGTGAATCAAAATTGATTGTGGTTGAAAACCTGCGCAGATAGTCAATCTTGACAACACCCTGCTGATCAGTATATGCTACAGAAGCGTATAACTTTGTCTTGTCTGTACCTCCCTGAAGGGCATACTCATAGTTTTGAGCCACACCAACTCTAAAAAGAACGTCTTCCCAGTCCTTATATATATAGGTGCTTTCATCCTTTGAAGGATAATTCTGTTCAACCTTTGCAGCAGCGTATGCATCCAGCGAGCCATAATTTGCCCAGGCAGAAGGGTTATTGGTCCCATAATTGTACCAGGCCTGTCTATGCAACTCTACTGTTTCTGAGTCACTTGCCAAAGGATAGTTGTCATAAGCAAAATAGGAGAAACCAGCGCTTGCCTTAAAAGTTGAGGTCATCTTGCCAGCTGTTCCTTTCTTTGTAGTGATCAGGATGACACCGTTTGATGCACGCGATCCATAAAGTGACGCAGCTGCCGCATCCTTTAAGATTGTTATTGATTCGACATCGCTCGGATTCAAGAAGTTCATCGCGCTTGTAGAAATATTGCCAGAAGACCAGTCACCACTTGTGGCAGGTACTCCATCAATAACATACAATGGCTGATTGCCTGCATTGAATGAGCCAAAGCCACGAATGTTGATTTGGACCTCGCTGCCAGGCTGGCCTGAATAGGAAGCAACCTGAACACCGGGAGCTTTTCCGGCAAGGACCTGTTCGAAACTGACAACAGGGGCATCTTTGATAGCATCTTCTTTGACAACGGCAGCAGATCCTGAATAGGACCCTTTCTTAACTGTACCATAAGCAACTACCATTACCTCATCAAGGGCTTCAGAATCACGCTGCAATGCAATATCAATGACTGCTCTGCCATTGACAGGAACTTGCAGGTTCTTATACCCTATTGAAGAGAAGACAAGAACCGCATCCTTGGCAACATTGTCAAGAATGTATTCACCGTCTTCATTTGACGCAACTCCATTCATCGTGCCTTTGACTATAATACTGGCAAAAGGAATGGGAGAACCGTCCTCTGCAGAAGTCACCTTACCGGTGACTTTAGTTTGTGCAAAAGAAGTACTGCATAACAGTACAGTCAGCACCATAAGGAACAATCTCTTCATAAATAGTTTTTTTGTTAAATGATAATATCGGTTTTTTTAGGACCTTCCTTCAAATGAAGGTTGTCAAATTTAAGAAAAAAAACTTACGGTTGTTTCCTCTTTTTTTTAAATAATGCTGATTCTAATACATTCTGTGAAGACTTTTAGTATTAATAAAAGTTTAAGATTTTCACTATTATGTCATCAATATTTACAGATGCAAAGAAAAAATAAACCACAACTATCAATGTGTTTTTATTTGTACTATAATTGCTAACCACCACCACTGCTACAGTTCCTAAAAAATAATAATTGAAGGAAATTAATTGTGAATTCTAAAGAAAAAGGATTAACTTCGATGCTAAACTTAAATACAACACTTATTTTTGTAAAACTATAATTTACTTTTTAATCTAATTCAAAAAAAACTATTTATGAAAAGATTGGTACTATTTGTGCTCACGGCATTGATTTGCAATTTCGCTGTTGCACAGACAAAAGTTACCGGAAAGGTAACTTCTTCGGATGGCGCTCCAATCGCTTTTGCCAACATCGTTGTCAAAGGAACAATGAATGGAGTTGCCGCCAATGAAAAGGGAGAATATGTCCTGGAAAATGTTCCTGGCAACGCTATTCTCATTTTCTCATCTATCGGATACACCAACCTTGAAGTCGCCGTAGGCGGAAGAGCTGTTGTTGATGCAACTCTCTCTCCGGACAGCGAATCGCTGGAAGAGGTAATGGTTGTAGCCTACGGTACGGCAAAAAAAGGCACTTATACAGGTGCTGCAAGTGTAGTAAAGGAAGAGAGCATCAAAGATGTCCCTACTCTTTCATTTGAAAATGCACTTAATGGAAAGGTAGCCGGTATGCAGATTACGAGCACATCAGGACAGGCCGGATCAGGAACTTCTATCCGTATCCGCGGTATCGGTTCCATGAATGCCTCGAATGAACCTCTTTATGTCATTGACGGTGTTCCGGCTATCTCAGGTGGAGTCGGACAGATGGGCGGTGAACTTTACACCAGCAGCAACGTAATGACAACTCTTAATCCTGCAGACATAGAATCTATCACGATTTTGAAAGATGCCGCTGCATCCGCACTATACGGCTCACGCGCAGCAAACGGTGTCATTCTTGTAACAACAAAGAAAGGTAAATCAGGGAAGCCGACCGTTACATTCAAGGCTTCAGTAGGTATCACTCCTTCATGGGCTACCAAAAACTATGAAGCAGCATCGGCACAGGAAAATGTCAATATGCTTTATATGATATTCCATGATTACAGGACATCAAACGGAAGGACTGAATCAGATGCCAATTCATACGCTTTAAGACAGTTAAACAATAAGTGGAATCAGTTCGGTTATACTTTCTCTACTAACGGTACCGGCGTTTATGATAATGTCAACATTGAGAGCATTAATGATCCGGATGCTGCTCTCAACCGTAACGGGAAGTATTTCGACTGGGACGATGCATATTTCAGAACTGCTGTATATCAGAATTACGATATGTCTGTAAGCGGTGGAAATGATAATGCCAACTATTATTCATCAATCTCTTATACAAAAGAGCAGGGACGAGTTTATGTTAATGATTTCGACCGTATTTCAGGACGCGTTAATGTTTCTCAGAAAATAGGCAAGTATGTAGAATTCACCACTAATATCAATGGAGCAAAGACCAATAAATCTGGCTACAATGATACAAGAAATACAGGTGGAAACTACTTTATGCAGACAAGAAACCTGTTGTGGCCTGTCTACTGGCCTGATGATTACAAGACCGGTGATCCATGGACATCAAGATATGATTCATTAGCACAAAACCTGTTGTACTATAATGATTTATGGGACAACAGTTCAAAGACATTAAAACTTGACATCAGCGAGACATTAAATGTTAAATTTACTGATTACCTGAATCTTAGATCTATTTTCTCATACGATAACACAAGAGTTGATGATCATGTTTACTATAGTGCAGAACACTTCTCAGGTGTTTCTGTAAATGGTTCTGTTACAGAAATGTCAACCAAATACACCAAGACAGTATCATCTACCACTTTGAATTTCAACAAGGATTTCGGCAAACACAATGTTACCGCTCTTGTAGGTTTTGAAACTGAAAAGAATCAGACAAGCTACATGAGAGCTACCGGTGAAAACCTCCCTGTATCTTCACTCCATACAGTTTCAACTGCAGGTACCCTTGATGCAAGTGGTTACTACTGGGGCAACTCAATGGTTTCGCTCCTTTCACGTGCTGAATACAATTATAATAACAAATATTACGGATCAGCTTCTTTCCGTCGTGACGGATCATCAAGACTCGGTCCTGATACACGCTGGGGTAATTTCTGGTCAGTTGCAGGATCATGGAGAATAAACAACGAAGGCTTTATGCAGAATGTTGATAAAATCAGCAACCTTCGTTTGAGAGCTTCTTATGGTGTCAATGGTACTCTTCCATCAAACAATTACGGCTGGCGTTCACTTGCAGGCTATTCATATCAATATATGGGTGAACCGGGCGGCGCATTGACAACTGCTGCTGATTCGAATCTTTCATGGGAAACAAGTTATACCTATAATATAGCCCTCGAATTCGGGCTCTTCGACAACAGACTTACCGGTACTGTTGAATATTACAACAGAGACTCAAAAGACCTGTTGCAGGATGTTCCTATTTCACTCATCACAGGTTTCTCTTCTACTCTTCAGAATATCGGCGAAATCAATAATAAGGGACTTGAAATAGAACTTGCCGGTGATATCATCAAGAACCGTAATTTCAGATGGAGCGCAAGTGTTAACGCCTCAACCCTCAAATCAACTGTTACCAAACTATATGAAGGACAGGACATCATCTGGGCTGATCCTACCGGAGATGATGACCGCGCATACTATATCTACAGAGAGGGTGAATCTACTCTTGCTTTCTGGGGACGCGAATGGGCCGGTGTCGATTCGAAAGACGGTTCAAATATGTGGTATTCAAACAATGAGAACTCCGACACAAAGGTCAACGGACGTAACGTCGTATATGATCTGAATGATGCTGATGAGACTATCATAGGCACTGCAATACCTGACCTCTATGGAGGTATCAATACTGACATTGAATGGAAAGGCATTACACTCGGACTCAACTTTACTTACAAACTCGGTGGAGACCTGATGGACGGCGCTGAACGCGATGTATGCGATGACGGTTACTATTGGAACCGTATCAGAAGCAAGTATTACTATGACAATATGTGGACTGAAACAAACACCAGCGGAACACAACCAAAGCTTAGAGGTACAGACCTTGAAGATTCTATGGAAAGAAGCAGCCGCCACTTGTACAATGCTTCATACCTGAGGCTCAAGACCATTTCAGTAGGATACAACATCCCTGCAAACCTTGTTAAGCAAGTCGGTCTTGCAAGTGCAAGAGTTTATTTCAACGGATCCAATCTGCTTACATTTGCAAAATACAAACAGGCTGACCCTGAAGTAAATGAATATGGAACAAGAGGTTGGGAAACCCCTATCGGAAAGACCTACACTTTCGGTATCGAACTTAGTTTCTAATTATTAAAGGAAAACGAAAATGAAAAAAATTAATATATTACTTACATTAGTTTGTTTGCTGGTCTTCACCTCTTGTGACGATTTCCTCGATGTGAAACCGAGCAATTACGGAGAATCATCTACATCCATCCAAAATGTCAATGATGCTCAAGTGATGATAAATGGCCTTATGCGCAAGATGACAAGTTCATCATATTATGGCAGAGACTTCATCCTTTATGGTGATGCAAAAGGCGGTGACTTGACAATTTATACTGCCGGATTCGGTGGAAATGACCTCTATTATTTCAGCCACTCACAGACAAGCAACGCTCGCAGCGCTTACTGGTCTCAGATGTACAACTGTCTGCTCCAGGCTAATAACATAATTTCAAATATCAAGAAATTACAGGATGCAGGTACCACTGAAGATTTTGATGATTATCTTGGCCAAGCTCTAACAGTAAGGGCTCTTATTCACTTCGACCTTGTCAGACTTTATGGAAAGCCTTATAATATGGACAAATCAAGTTATGGTGTCCCTCTTGTAACTGAACCTCTTTCTACCGGCGCAAAACTCACTAGAAACAGCGTTGAAGAGGTTTATACCAAGATTGTTGCCGACCTTCTTGAGGCTGCTCCTCTTCTTTCTACTAAAAAGAATAACGGTTATATCAACTATTACGGTAACCAGGCTATTCTTTCTAAAGTCTACATGTATATGGATAACTACTCGGCAGCCCTTACTGCAGCTGAAAAAATTATCAATGATGGTCCTTACACTCTCTATACACCAAGCAACTGGGTTGCATCATGGACCGCACAGTTCCAGAGCGAATCAATATTCGAATTGGCTGTTTATGCAAATGAAGGCGACCTTGGTACTGCATCAGTCGGCTGTTACCTTAGAAGAAAGGCACACGGCTCATCAAACATCAATGGAAACTTTATGGCAAGCCAGTACTGGCTTAATATAATGGGCGAAAAAGATGTCAGATGGGGTGTAATGGATTGGGATCAGGCCACAGATGATGATGGTAATTACAATCACAAGGGAGCATGCTATAAATACAGCGGAAGTATTAATCTGGCAGGTGATGGCAAAGAGACCAGCACAGCCGTTAATATTAAGGTTATCCGTCTTTCAGAAGTTTATCTGATGGCTGCCGAGGCTGCTTTTATGACTAATGCTAAAGACAAAGCAGCAACTTATCTCAACGCAATCAGCAAGAGAGATCCGGATGTTGCCGCATACACTTCATCAACTGTCTCAATAGACAATATATTCCTTGAAAGAAGAAAAGAGCTCTTCTGCGAAGGCCAGTTGTTCTTTGAGGAGTGCCGTATGAATCGTACCATCACCTTTGATGATGACTACTTCGGAAACGGTACAACTTCTCCTTACAGAGAGTTGACAATTGACAGATCTTTCTACAAATGCCGTCTGCCTATCGGACAGTCTGAAATCAATGCTAATCCTGGTATTGAAGCTCAGCAAAACGAAGGATATTAGCAGATACTACAATACTAATAAAGAGTGTGCCCTTTTTTGGTCACACTCTTTTTTTTGTGTGCGGCTTCACTACAGCCTGCACACGTCCGTGGGTGAACACGCTTTCCAGAAATAAGTGGTGTCTCAATTGAAGGGGAGTAGTTTGCGATATACCCTGATAATCAACGTTTAAGATATCACGCGAACAAGTGGTTGTTGACGAGGATATGATAAATGGCAAACTATTATTTTCCGACGGACATGTATGGGAAATGTGAAAAGTGGATTATACAGTCATCAGTTATACTTGTCCAGATGTAAAAATTTTAATATTTGATATTTTTTCGCATTTGTTTCTTTATTCAACAGATTAAATAACTCTATCTTTTTTGCTTTTGTAAATGTCATAACATTTCTGACAGTTATAATAGGATAATATTCACACAATATTTCTTTCATTATTATATAAACAGATTCTGAATCAGGGTTAAAATCTTCTTTAAGATCATATTCTGACCCGGTATTTGATTCTATCGCCAAGACCATTTTTTCATAACTGCCATAATGTTTTGTCAATTCTTCAAACTGTATTGGGCAATAAATGGTTACAATATAATCGATAAGTTGTTCTTTTTCAATTTGATTAAGTTTATCAGAAATAATACTCAATAATGCATAACTAAGATACCGACCGTTATTCTTGTAGTACTCTGTCGCTTTCCTTGCCTCTCTTAAATTGAAAGATAATTCTCTTACTTTATAGGCAATTGAATACGGCGAACGATTGTGATAATAAGAGATGAAATTCCATCGATAATCCTTAACATTTTTGCATATCATTTTTTCTACCGGGTTATTGAAAAGATATGAAATTGCCGTTCTTATCTTGGTTAGTCGGGATAGGATTCATTCTCCGGCAACAATGATTATAAGCACTTTACATATCACGCCGCAAAGCTGCATTTAAGATTCTTGTGAAATGCTAGCCTACTTCAACTATCTCCAGATTCTGTTTTGCATGACGGGCAAGACGCTTCTTTAGACGCTCTTCTTTCCTGAGAGCACGACGCTTCATACGTTCTGCTTTACGAATAATGTGCTTTTCACGGCAGGTCAACTTCTTCTGCTCTATAATATTCCCTTTGTCTACTACATTATCACCGGCAGCAATATTCTCTTCCGAAGCCTCAAGAATAGCATTTTTAAGATCTGAAATCATTTCATCCGATCCCACATCCAGACTATCTCTCATATACCGGCGAGATGACATAATACTGTCTTTCCTGCTGCTGTGAAGTGTCAACAAACTGTCATTCTTAACGGAGTCGAGAAGTTGCAACCCTACTCTATCATTCAGGCCGGTTACTTTATCTGATCCCTGTTTTGCCTCCTGATCTGAATTCTGTTCTGTGGCGACAGACTGAATAATCCTGTTGACCCTTTGTTTTTCAATCTCATATTTGACAATTTTGCCATTACGCATAAGATTGAAGCCCAGTGAATCCGCACACCTTGAATTATCAAGCATTATATCTTCAAGAGAATCCAACTTGGAAGTGAAATTACTAACAATGATATTGACGGAATCGAGCATTGCCTTACGTTCCTGTTGGACAGCAGGCTGAAGTTCAACAGCTTCTTGAGTAGCAGAATTGCCCAAAGAATCTGAAAGTTCGAGTTTCAAGGCAAGCGCCCTGTTCAATAATTCAATAGTAGTATCTCGCTCGACACAGATAAGAGAGTCTGCAATAATCAAATTATTACACTCAGTTGCCACACGGATTGAATCTTGACGCGCCTGCTCAAGTCTCTTTGCCTCAGCCCTGTCAGAAATTTCCTTGTAAACCGATTTCATATAATCGGAAAAATATTTGTTTGTAATAAGGAAAAATGGCATTTGGATATGTCCGAAGTCATTTCGCTGAGAAGAAACAACTTTTCTGTCGGTAATTTCGAATCTTGTCACAGGACGCTCATCACCTCTCCATTTAAACCCTTTTAACTTCTGCTTGTTGGCTTCCAGGCCTGCAACCGGATGGGCATCGCTTTTTATCTGTTCAAGATATTTCATCCTTTCTGCTGTACCGTCTTTCAATTTTACAGTCAGTGTACGGGCTTCTTTTATATTTGCAGTAGTTATTACATCATGTTCTCTTAAATAGAGAATAGCATTTACACCTCCGAGAGCATCAAATCTGTAGAGCTGGTTGTCTTTAAAAAATCCGGACATTTCAGTACTTTTGATCTGGTCATAATGCAAAGAGTCTTCCATGCTGATAATCATTGCATTATCAAGCATATTACCTCTATGTAATGCATTATCTTTTATATAAAGCATCATCAAGTCTGAAGTAAGCTGATTCTTACCTTCATTCCAAAGAACAGGATTTGTATATAACTTTGCAACGGAATCAATCTCACTGAAAGCCAGCGAATCACATCTTCCCTGCATATCCGTTCTGTAAAATCTGGCATTTCTGTAAGCCTCAAGGAAATGGAGTTGAGTCGTATCTAATTGAGCTGCAGCTGAAGAGTCTATTGGCGCTGCTACGGCAACTGTAGCTGAAGAATCTATTGGCGCTGCGCCCACTGCTGCCGAGGAGTCTATTGGCGCCGAAGCGGCAGGATCAAGTTGTGCTGCGATAGAATCGGCTTCAGCATCAGTGAAACCAACATCTGCTGTGGTAGAGTCGGCTGCAATAGATGTAGAATCGATTTTTGCTGCAGTAGAATCATTGAGAAGCAAAGAAGAGGCCGGATCTATTCCTAAAGCTTTCAGACTGTCTTCTGCCGCTTTTGCAGCAATCTCCTCTCTTTTCTTCCTTGCAATATTTTCCGGTTTTTTATCTTCAGCTTCCTTTTGTTCCTGAAGTCTCTTTTCTTCAGCTTTCTTATCTGCTTCCGCTATTGCATCAAACAAAATATCTTTTTTGCGCTGTTCCGCTTCGGTAAACTCCTCAGGAGCTATATCACACATCCTTCTGCTAAAAAAATAGAGTGAGTCAGCCGCCATGAAAAGCGAATCCGTCACATGATTTTCATTCTCTCCATAATATATCATTGCAGGAGAGTTTGTAAACAGGACGTGGATATTTGAAATTGAATCACTGCTTGCCTCTGCCTTGTGGGATAAAAAAAACGTCTGATGTAACGTATCAAGAATCTGTACGTTATGATACATTTCAGTAGAATCTTGCTGCCGGAAGTAGTAAACCTCATCGCACCATGCCTCATAATCACGGGAATTCATATAGACATCCCTGTTGAAATAGGCGATGGCACTGTCATTTTTATACCATCCGCCATCTGCACGAAGGAATCCATCATTTCTCCACATATATGTCGGATTTCCGAACCATGCGATTCCCTCATTGGAATCATAATCCAATTTATCGGTTTTGATGAAAAGGGAGTCGTTGAACATCTCAACATTACGTTCAAATGAAAAAATGCCTGACTTGGAATCGAATTTCCCCCTGTATCCCTCAATCACATTGCCGTCTTTATCCTTTAAAGCCCCTCCTCCGACAAATGTAGCAACGCTATCCTTTGTATTATAATCCATATTGTCACTTCGGAGGGTATTTTTCTCATCATCGACAAGTTCGACAATCCTGCCTCTGAACTTGGCAAGATCCCTGTCAATCAGATATACAAGACTGTCACTTGTAAGGAAATTCTTATTTTGGATAATCTGAACATGGCCAAAAGCCTCAATTATCCTGGTATTGATATTCCATAAGGCTGAATCGCAAAGGAGATAGGCATTATTATGAAGAAATGTCGCAGGACCCATTACTTTACGATACTGCATCCCTTCAATCTCCATCAATTCCGCATATTTTGCATTTAACAGACAAACCAAACTATCCCTGTCACCACTTTTTTTTTGCGGTGCACTGACTGCCTGGAAACATACTAAACAGCAAACAAGTGCGAAAAATGCCCTTTTCAACCTCATATTGTTATTTTATCCAGCCTTCTCTCTGAAAATCACATCCTCTGAAAAGAGGATCTATCAGAATATAAGTGGTTTTCTGTTTTTCTGAAATGAATTTATCAATCGCAGTAGTTGCATTTTTGTTAGTCGCATCATCTACAAGTACATTGTAGTCCGTTTCATAATTTGCCGTATGAGAAGGAATAACCTTGTCAAGCATAATTATTTTATATACTGTCTGTCCATTTCTTCCCTCGTTATCCGTTGATTCGAACGGTTCTGAAATATCTCCCACCTTCATATCTTTCAGAATTGCATAATCTGCAGGTTTAAGTTGATCTTTCTCGAAAAGTGAAGATCCTGTATTGGCATCAACCATCAGACCCCCATTGGTCCTGGTCTTCAGGTCCTGAGAATAATTCCATGCTGCAATTTCAAATGTCATTTTGTTCTCAGTAATTACATTTTTAATGCTGTCAAGTCTTGTAAATGCTGTAGAACGGTCGTTATCAGTATATTTAGGCTTTATCAAAATATGCCTTGCATTAAACATATCTCCTTCCCTGTCAACCATTTGAATAATATGAAAACCATCCGGTGTCTCAACTATCTGAGAAACCTGACCGATCTTAAGGGCCATTGCCGCATCGGAAAAGGCAGGCCAGAAATATGATTTGGAAAGCATACCGAGTTCGCCACCCTTTGAGGAACTGCCCGGATCTTCGGAATAAACTCTGGCAAGGGTGGAAAACTTCTCGCCATTGATAATTCTTTCCCTCAATTCGAGGAGCTTTTCTTTAACAAGAGTTGCTGCAGCTTTCTTGTCGGGATAGAGTACTATCTGTCTTAAAATATATTGCGTCGAAATGACAGGAAGATCCTCCTCAGGAGTTTTTTTATAATACTCTTTGATGTCGGAAGGGGTCAATTTGGGAAGTTCGCTCACAACATTTCTCTGCATCTGTTGAATAAGAAGCTGTTCACGAATAACATCAGACCACTCCTGTCTCAATTTATACATCGGTTTTCCGAAATATTCTTCAACCTGTTTTTCTCCGCCGAGCTGTGATGCCACATTATCAACACGCTGGCTTACCTGAGACTGTACATCGGTTTCAGTTACTGTAAGTGAGTCTAACTTTGCCTGTGTTAAAAACAATTTACTGACAAGAGAGTTCTCAAGGATTTCACACCTTGCCCTCTGGTCTGCGATATATCCGTTTGCTCTCATCATCTGGACCTCTCCCTCAATATCGGATATCATTATCATATCATTGCCTATCAAGGCAATAGTCTTGTCAATAAGACCGTCTTGGTATTTCTGGGCAACTGCCGGCCTTGAAATCAAAAAGAGGGTCACTAATGATAAAATCGTTAAAACTCGTTTAGTCATTGGATCTGTAAATTTTTAATATTTTTTTTTCTAAACCTTCT
>CAZPLM010000014.1:0-1520 GCA_964587275.1 uncultured Muribaculaceae bacterium
TTTCCTCGGGCTTGCATTTCTCGGCTGCTTTGCAGGATTTTTCATAGGAACAACAGGGGCAAAATACATTGCCGACATTATTCCCTCCAGAGGAGTACTTCCAAACATGATAACTACTTTTCTTACCACTTTTATTATCGGTCTTGTTATTATTCTTGTGGTTCGCAAAAAGAAAGATTAGTCTATGACTGAAAGGAAAGGACATATTTCCCAAATTCTCGAACTGCTTATTCTCGCACTTCTGGTCATTGTAGTCAGGATGATTTTTGAAGCGCTCCTGCCTCTGTTTAATGATTGGGTGGGGCTTTCGGTATATGAGGGGACGATGGTGGTTTTGAGGAATTATCCTCTTGCTGTTCTGATGGTGGTTCTGGATTTCTTACTTGTCTGGGCATTAAAGAGAAGATATCAATATGGGATCAAGCCGATGCTTAAGACAGGACTTGAGTTTTTTGGAATTGCAATGATCTCCTTTGTTGGAGCAGTAATGGTCCAGTTGTCCCCAGGGTTTAAGCCTGCCGGTACACTTAATGAACGGCTGATTGTTTTCTTTACTATAAGCGCACTTATCAATGTGGTGATAGTCACTCTTTTTGAGATATATCAGTATAATAGGTGGAAAAGCAATAAGGCTCTTGCATCCGAAGTAAAGCTGCGAAGTCAGGCAAATTATCAGTATCAGCTTCTTAAGGGTCAGTTAAATCCGCACTTTCTTTTTAACAGCTTGAATGTACTTGACTATCTGATACATACTGATTCTGATAGAGCGTCAGCGTATGTAAAAAGACTTGCCAATGTTTACAGATATCAGTTAAACACTGAAAACAGAACAACAGTTACTGTTCAGGAGGAACTTGATTTTGTAGGTCAGTATACAGGGTTGATAAAAGAGCGTTTCGGTGATGCTGTCAAGATTGAAATAACAATAGATGATAAATATATGAGGTGGAAAATGGTGCCGGGATCAATACAGGTCATGATTGAAAATGCTGTCAAACATAATGTTGCAAGTGTGTCCACTCCTCTTGTTGTCAAGATTTTTCCTGAAGGAGACAGTATAGTAGTTACAAACAGGAAGAGATTGAAGCTTAATAATGATCATCCCAAAGGGATAGGTTTAAAGAATATCAGAGAACAGTACAAGATTCTGTTCAACTCTGATATAATGGTAGATGACGGGAATGAATATTTTACAGTCAAGATGCCTTTATATAGATTATTATAATTATGAGAATTCTTGTAATAGAGGATGAAATACCGGCTCAACAGCAGTTGTTGAGGCTGTTAAGCAAACATTATCCGGATCTGGTGGTGGTTGGAATACTTGATTCAATTACCGGGTCTGTAGAGTGGTTAAATAAACATACTCAGCCGGATATCATCCTTATGGATGTGGAATTATCTGACGGTAAATGTTTTGAGCTCTTTAAAATGGTGGATATCAAGTCAAATGTGATTATTACGACTGCATACGAAGATTATGCTTTACCGGCATTCAGGGCGAAAGTAATGGATTATCT
>CAZPLM010000014.1:1530-17563 GCA_964587275.1 uncultured Muribaculaceae bacterium
TTCTTAAACCGATTTCTGATGATGATTTTGTGGTTTCTATGGACAGGTGCATATCTTTTTGCAATCCAGACGGATTCAATTCATCAGTCGAAAACAACAATTCGTCAGAAGAACAGGTTAAGAGTTACAGGCAGCGATTTACTATTAAAGTCGGAAATAATATCATTCTTGTGGATGTTTCCAATGTAGCTTATTACTATTCTGAAAATAAAGCGACATATCTTGTTACATTTGACAGGAAGAAGTATCTAATGGATGACAGCCTCGATACTATAGAGGAGCTGATTGATCCATCTCGGTTTTTCAAAATTTCAAGAGCCTGCATAGCAAGTCTCCGGTCAATAGATGTTATCTCAAAGCATTTCAACTCCAGGTTGATGGTTTCTCTTAAACCGGATATTATTGAGCCTGTGTTAGTTTCAAGGGCGCGAGTTCCTCAGTTGATGAAGTGGCTGGAACGTTAAAATCCCGGTAGCTGTTTTCAACAGTTCGTCCCGTTATTTCTCGCAGTTCGGCTCTTTTAGTTCTTTGTTTAAAATAGGAATGTTTAATTTCGACAGAATTGCTTATCGAAATAAACTATAACTACCTATGCAAAAAATAAAGATGAATTTCTGGAGCATCTTCAACATGAGTTTCGGCTTTCTCGGGATTCAGTTCGGGCTTGCGCTTCAGAATGCTAATGTCAGCAGGATTCTGCAGTCTTTTGGAGCTGATGTGAACCATCTCTCCCTGTTTTGGCTTGCGGCGCCGTTAACCGGAATGATCGTTCAACCGATTATCGGGCATTATAGTGACAGGACATGGTGCAAACTTGGACGCCGCCGCCCCTATTTTCTAGTAGGCGCAATCCTCGCTTCAATCATGCTTTTCCTGATGCCAAATTCTCCGGCGCTTGCTCCATTCCTTTCACCGCTTCTGATCGGTGCTGGTATTTTGATGATAATGGATGCCTCGATAAATGTGGCAATGGAACCTTTCAGAGCTTTGGTTGCAGATAAGTTACCTTCTGAACAGAGAACACTTGGTTTTTCAGTTCAGACATTTCTTATCGGAATCGGAGCTGTGTGCGGAGCTGTTCTTCCGTTTGTTCTGACTAACTGGTTCGGGATGTCAAATACCCCTGAATCTGTCGGAGGTGTTGCTCCTAATGTGAAACTTGCTTTCTACATCGGGGCAGTAGTGTTGATTGCCTGTGTTGTCTGGACAATAGTAACAACCAACGAGTATCCCCCTGACACCAAAAATATAAAAAAAGATACAGGAGGGTTCGGACAGATATTCAGGGATTTTGCCAATATGCCGAAGACGATGAGTCAGCTTGGAGTTGTGCAGTTCTTCTCATGGTTTGCGCTTTTCTCAATGTGGGTTTATATGACTCCGGCGGTTGCCGAACATTGCTATGGTACTGTTGACAGAAATTCTATTGCATTTGGGAATGCAGGTGACTGGGTAGGAGTGTTGCAGGGCATATACAATGGTGTCGCTGCAATAGTGGCATTTCTACTTACAGCTGTTGCAAACAAGATAGGAAGAAAAACGACCCACTCTATAGCTTTGCTTTGCGGTGCACTTGGATTCATATCTTTTCTGTTTTTCAAAAATCCGACAATGCTCATTATTTCAATGGTTGGAGTAGGTATTGCATGGGGATCTATCCTTGCCATGCCTTACGCTATTCTTGCAGGAAGCCTTCCACCGGAGAAAACAGGTGTATATATGGGCATTTTTAATTTTTTTATTACAATCCCGCAAATATGCAATGGACTGCTTGGCGGTTTGATGGTAAAACATATTTATGGCGGTCATACGATATATGCACTTGTCTTTTCAGGTATCTGCCTGCTGATTGCATCAGTTGCGGCACTGTTTGTACAGGACAAGGATGATCCTGCTTTCGTACGCAGGCGTGAAAGAAAATTAAACGCAAATACATTATAATATTAACTAAAATTACCAATCAAAAATTAATTCTATGAAAAGAATGATGACTATAGCAATCTCGCTATTGGTGCTTTCTCTGAATTGCGCTTTTGCGCAGTATCAGGTGAAAGGTACGGTCGTTGATATCAACGGCCAGTCCATTATCGGGGCTGCTGTTCTCCAGGAGGGAACAATGAATGGTACAGAGACTGACCTTGACGGTAACTTCGTTTTGACGGTACCGTCTTCCAATTCAGTTCTGTTAATCAGTTGTGTGGGCTATGTCACCCTCAAAACCACAGCTGACAAGGCATCCAAGATTATTTTGACAGAAGATCAGGAATTTTTGGATGAAGTAGTAGTCATAGGCTACGGTACTGTAAAAAAGAGTGATATGACAGGATCTGTTTCGACTGTAAAAGCGGATCAGGTTAATAAAGGTATGATATCATCACCTTCAGATTTGTTGAAAGGCAAGTCTGCCGGTATCGTAGTAACAGCAGGTAATGGCCAGCCGGGTTCGTCTTCTACAATCCGTATCCGTGGGGGTTCTTCATTGAACGCTACAAATGACCCTCTTATCGTTGTTGATGGTCTTCCTATCAGCAATGTAAGTGTCAGCGGAGTGAGCGACCAGCTGTCAAGCATCAACCCTAATGACATTGAGTCGTTTACAGTATTGAAGGATGCTTCGGCAACTGCAATCTACGGTTCACGTGCATCAAACGGTGTCATAATAATCACCACAAAGAAGGGTTCGAAATATGATTCATCATTGAAAGTTTCAGCTGATTTCACCGCTTCTCTCAGTCAGAATGCCAAATATCTTGACGTTATGACAGGAGATGAAATGCGTGCCGCAATGGCAGAATACGCCGGAGTAGAATCAGCTGCATACGCAGCTCTCGGTAATGAAAATACCGACTGGCAAAAAGAAATATATCAGCTTGCAAAGACATACGATGGCAACATCAGCGTTTCAGGTATGGGTAAACTTGGCAAGGTGGGTGTTCTTCCGTATCGTGTATCAGGAGGATATCTTTCTCAACAGGGTACTTTGAAGACCTCTGAAATGGACAGGGGAACACTTGGATTTAATCTTAGTCCTCAGTTATTTGACAATCACCTTACCGTCAATTTGAATGGAAAGGGAACAATGATCCATAATACTTTTGCCAACAGTTCAGCTGTAGGTCAGGCCTGCGAATATGATCCGACTCAGCCGATCACTTCATCTACAAGGTATATTACTGCAAGCAATGGAATGAATTATACTGCATGGGGTACAGAAGGAACACAGAATGAATATAAGACGGGTATCATTGCAAATACCCAGGCAACAAGCAACCCTCTTGCATCACTGTATGACAAGGACGATAAGGCTACTGCTTACAGATTTATAGGCAATGCTCAGTTTGATTACAAGATTCACGGATTTGAAGATTTGAGGCTGAATTTGAACCTGGGTATAGATTATTCACACAGTACAGGTACTGTTGAGAGTCCTATGGGATCAGAACAGTCACTTCACTCTCAGACTCAGAGCGGCAGGGGATATCTGAATGATTATTCTCAGACGAAGAGAGATGAGACCCTTGAGTTTTATGCAAACTATAACAAGACTCTCGGCAAACATTCAATCGACGCTATGGCCGGCTATTCATGGCAGCATTTTTATAACAAGAGCGACTCTTATGCAACTACAGCAGAAGCAAGCGAAAGCAGCAGACTGATTCTTACAAATTCCAAATATGCTTCGGAGTATTTTCTGGTATCCTTCTTCGGTCGTGTTAATTATGGTTTCGCAGATCGTTACATGTTGACAGCTACCGTCCGTTATGATGGAACTTCACGTTTCTCAAATAATAAATGGGGTCTTTTCCCTTCAATAGCATTCAGCTGGAATGCGAAGAATGAGGCTTTTCTTAAAGATTCAGAGACTCTTTCAGCACTGAAAGTTCGTCTGAGTTACGGTCAAACAGGACAGCAGGATTTGAACTCAGGTGACTATCCTACACTTGCAACTTATAAAACAAACTATCCGGGGAGTTACTATTACTTTGGAGACAAGTTGATTATACCTATTACTCCGCTTGGATACAATGCCGACCTGAAATGGGAAACCACAACTACTTATAATGTCGGTTTGGATTATGGCTTCCTTAAAGACAGAATCACAGGAAGCGTAGATGTTTACTATCGCAAGACGACAGATTTGCTTAATCATACTCCTGTCGCTGCAGGAGCTAACCTTAGCAATTATCTTGATGCAAATATCGGTACTTTGGAAAATAAGGGAGTCGAGTTTGAAATCAACTTTATACCTGTTCAGACAAGAGAATGGTTCTGGTCTGTTGGATTCAATGCAGCTTATAATGAGAATGAGATCACCAAGTTGACCACAAATGACGGCGAAGGCTACAAAGGTGTTGCAACGGGAGGTATTTCTGGCGGTGTCGGTAATACAATCCAGAGATTTATGGTCGGCTATCCGGTAAATACATTCTATGTTTACGAACAGATATATGATCAGGATGGAACTCCTATAATGGGAGCGTATGTTGATCGCAGCGGAGACGGAAAGATCGATGAGAGCGATTTGTATTGCTACAAACAGGCTGCTCCTAAGGTTACACTTGGTTTCAATACCAATCTTACCTGGAAAAACTGGAGTTTTGCAGCATCGGCTCATGCAAATATAGGGAACTATGTATATGACAATAATTCGTCCCGCCTTGAGCTGCTTACAGACTTGTGGACAAATAACTTCGTTGCAAACCGTATGGCCACAGCAATGACAACCGGTTTCACTGAAGGTCAGTATCTAACTGATTACTATGTTCATAATGCATCTTTCTTTAAACTTGACAATGTAACACTCGGTTATACGTTCAATTTAAAGAAAGGTATGAATCTGAATATTTTCGGAACTGTTCAGAATGTGCTTTGTATAAGCAAGTATGACGGTATCGATCCGGAAATTTACAGTGGTATCGACAATATGATGTATCCGCGCCCGAGAACTTATATTCTTGGTTTGAAATTCAATTTCTAATCTAAAATGAAAATAACAATGAAGAAATATATAATAACGTTATCAGCAGTGCTCTTTACACTTTGTGTGGGGCTCAGCTCTTGCGTGGGCGATTTGGATGTGACTCCTATCGACCCGTCTCTTACACTTCCTGAAGAAGTCCTCAATAGTGAGAGCGCTTTCGAGGCTGTCTTGGCCAAGTGCTATGGAGGTTTGTCTGTCAGCTCTTCTGAAGGTCCCGATAAGGATCCGGATATAGAAGGTATTGATGGCGGTTTCGGCCAGTATATGCGTGCGCTGTTCTATAATAATGAGGTTCCTACAGATGAGGCTAATATTGTTTGGAATGACAATACTATTCATAATCTTCACAGACTTAACTGGACAACATCTGATTTATTCGTTACTGCGATGTTTTCTCGTATTTATTATCAGATCTCACTTTGCAACGAATTTATCCGTCGTGCAAAGGCTTCAGAATTTGCTGGAAGCAGCAACATGAAGACCTGGATTGCAGAGGCCAGAGCTTTGAGGGCATTGTCATATTATCATGCAATTGATATGTTCGGGAATGTGCCTTTTGCAACCGAAGAGAACTCAGTCGGTTCAACAGGTCCTAAACAGATAATGCGCGCTGATCTTTATACCTGGCTTGTTGACGAGATCAAGGATTTTGAAGGGGATCTTGTTAATGTAAGGTCGAATGAATATGGCCGTGTTGACAAAGGCCTGGCTATGATGCTTCTTGCAAAACTTTACCTAAATGCTGAGGTTTACACTAATGGGGCAGTCAAGGCTTATAATGAATGTGCTACAGAATGCAAGCAGATCATGAATGCTTATCCTTCTCTTCACAGCAACTATGCAGAGCTGTTTATGGCTGACAACAATAACTGCACGGATGAGATCATTTTTGCCGTTGAAAGCGACGGTGTTAATACTCAGAATTACGGCAGCACCACATTTGTAATCAAAGCGAGTGTAGAGAGCGGTAACGTTGACTGGCAGGCATCTCTTGGAGTTAATGACGGTTGGGGCGGTATAACAGTCACCCCTGAATTCATCGATCAGTTTGATGATAATGATGTTCGCAAGATGTTTACCGACGGGTCTGAATTTGCTACTACCAAGAGTGATAATATTCACACCTATGAAATGACAGATGATGCTTCATTCACAAGCGGGTACTCTTCTACTAAATTCAAAAACCTGAACAGTGACGGAAGTGCAGCTCAGGCACAGAACTTCCCTGATACCGATTATCCTGTTTTCAGGACGGCCGATGCATATCTGATGTTGGCTGAGTCTGTTCTCAGAGGGGCTTCAACAGCAACTTCTGCTGAAGGTCTTGCTGCCTACAATGCAGTTCATCAGAGAGCCGGTCTGCCAGCTGTTTCAAGCATTTCACTTGATGATGTTCTTGCAGAGCGCGGACGTGAATTATATTTCGAGAATTTCCGTCGTTCAGATCTGGTCCGTTTCGGTAAGTTTACAACAGACGAATATTTGTGGTCATTCAAAGGTGGTGTCCAGAGTGGCGCTTCAGTTGACAGTAGATACAATCTGTTCCCAATTCCTTCAACGGAAATCAATTTAAATTCTAACCTTGTTCAAAATGCAGGTTATTAATAGATTGGATGGTGAACACAATAATTGATAAAAATATGAAAAAGTTATTCAATATATTAATGGTGGCCCTTCTCGGGGTATCCATTACGGCCTGCTCCGATCCGGAGCTTGGACCAGTGTATGTCCCTGAAAATGCTGTCGCTCCGGTGCTCAACAACATTCAGTCAGAATATACTCTTGAAGATGGTGGGAGTTTTGAGACATTCACCTATTCTGCCGCCGATTTCGGTGCACCAGTAGGTATCAAATACACAGTGTATGCCGATTTGGCCGGAAACAGTTTTGCAAAGGCTAAATCCCTTGCATCAATCAATGCTTACGGCGATATCAAGGTAGATGCTGCAAAGATCAACAATGCGTTGATTTCACTTGGAGCTATTGCCGGAACGGCAGTAGATGTAGAGTTCAAACTTATTGCTGACTGGCAGGGTGCATCCGGCTCAGTTGGTTATAAACTTGAATCAAATGTGATCACAACATCGATTATTCCATTTGAACAGGAGAAGGAATATTCTAAGGTCTATGTCCTGGGTTCATTCAATAGCTGGAGTCATTTGACTGCACAATATCTATACAGTTATGCTGAAGATGATGTCAACTATATGGGTGTAATCGATTTTGGTGAAGATCATTCCGCAAATGCATTCAAGGTAACGGGAGCTGCCAGCTGGGATAATGAGACCGGTAACTGGGGTATGGCTGATGCTTCTGCGGGCGCTGAATCTACGTCAATCTCTCTGCTTAATGCTTCAAATGACAACATTACCATTTATACCGCAAAACGTTTCTATCATTTCTCATTCAATAACAGCACTCTCGCTTTCAATATGAATTATTCATTTGATCAGATAGGCATCATCGGTGCATTCAATGATTGGGGAGATGATGTTGTGATGTCATACAATTCATACAAAAACAGGTTCTATGCCGATGTTGATTTTGCATCAAGTACTGAATTCAAATTCCGTCTGGATGGTGCATCGGATGTCAATTTTGGTGGTAGTGACGGCGTTTGTGCAGCAGGCGGTAATAATATCGCAGCTGACGCGGGTAGCTATCGTATCTATTTCTATATGAATGATAAGAGCAAGATGACATACGCAATCGATGCTTCTATGTATGGAAAGGATGAACCTTCAGCAAGTGATGAACCTGATGAACCGGTTGTTACCGATAATGCATGGTCAGTCATAGGTATGGTAGGTGAAAGTTCCTGGGATACTGATTTCTATATGACTCAGGATGGGGATGTATGGACCAGCGATGCTCTGTATATCAATACCGAATTTAAGATCCGTTTCAACAATAGTTGGGAATCTGAAGATGTAAGAGGTGCTGCAGAAGGTTATACCGTTGTAAGCGGTGAGGCCTTCGAGGCTGTCTCTCCGGGTGCCAACATTAAAGTGGCTGAAGCCGGCTATTTCGTGGTTGCTTATGATGCATCTGCAAATACTGTTACAGTTACTTCAATGGCTGACAGATGGTCTTTGATCGGTGAGATCGAGGGATCGAGCTGGGATAAGGACTTCTTTATGACAGAGTCTGAATCAGGTGTCTGGGTCAGTGATGCTGTTACAGTTAAAGGCGGGTTCAAGATAAGATTCAACTCTGATTGGGATTATAACAGGGGAGGTACATTTGTTGAACTGGGTACTGCATTCGCTGCAGTTGCCGGTGGTGACAATATTTCTCTCACCGATCTCGATAAAGAGTATATAATCACCTATAATGCCAATGATGAAACTATTAAGGTTGAGGCTGCTTTGCCTTCAAATACCTGGTCAGTAATAGGCGAGGTTGAAGGTACAGGCTGGGGCCAGGATTTCTATATGACCAAACTTAAATCAGGGGCATGGTTGAGTGATGTCCTGACTATTTCAGGCGGCTTCAAGATACGTTATAACAATAGTTGGGATGCTGCTGACACAAGAGGTATTGCAGATGCCTCTGCTACAATTGTAACTGACAATGCATTGCAGCTTTCAAATCCGGGCGAGAACATTACAGTTCCTTCAAGCGGTAAATATCAGATTTACTACAATCCTAACAATGAAACTCTCAGAATCCTTAGGGCTGAAAACAACTACTCTATTATTGGAGAGGTTGATGGTACGAGTTGGAATACAGATTTCTTTATGATCAAGAGTACTTCAACTGACGAGGAGATCTATATCGGCGAGCCTATCTATATTGAAGAGGGCAAGGGCTTCAAGATCCGTTATAACAGTAGCTGGGAAGATGCTGATGTTGTCGGGAACTCAGGTTCTGATGCAGTTGCATTGGCAGGATCAGTTACAGTTAATCAACCGGGAAACAACTTCGTGGTTTCAACAAGCGGTACTTATGCTATTGTTTACAACAAGACGGCAAATACAGTTACTCTTATGAGTGCCTGGGCTTTGATCGGTGTTGTAAATGGTACAAGTTGGAATACAGATATCTGGATGGAATCAACATCCAAAGGTGTTTGGGAAGCAGTTGTTTCTATTGAGGGTGAGTTCAAATTACGTTACTTCGGAAGCTGGGATGCAGCCAATACTCTCGGAGCAACGGAGAGTGGATTTACTTTTGCCAGCGGTACTGCATTTACAGTAACCAATCCTGGTGAAAATATTTCCGCTCCTGCAACAGGGAAGTACAGGATTGTTTTCAAAGAGGAAACAAAAGAGGTTACAGCTACAGCACTGTAGTCTTTATCCTTTTAATATTTTAGTCAGTGCGCTTTGATCGGCGCACTGACTGCTAATAACACGCTTTAATAATATGAAGAAGATATATTTATTTTTTCTCCTTCTTGTTTCTTTTACTTTATTGTCCTGCAACAGTAAGGATCCGGGGACAGGGGGCGGAGGTACAGAAGTTACAGATACAACAGTCACGGCGACTGATTCTTTTAAGCAGGTGCAGCTTTCCGGACGGGAATGGGATTCAAACAAACGGTCAGATATCACGTATCAACTTCTTGTCTATTCCTTTGCCGACAGCGATGGAGATGGTACCGGCGATTTTAACGGCATTACCAATAATCTTGACTATATTGACGCCCTCGGTGCAACCGCAATATGGCTTTCCCCGATTCATCCGGCCTCTTCGTATCATGGCTATGACGTGCTTGACTATACGGCGGTAAATCCTGAATACGGTACTATGGAAGATTTCAAGAAACTTGTGAATAAAGCACATTCTCTTGATATTAAAGTCTACCTGGATTATGTCATCAATCACTCGGCAAGCAAGCACCCATGGTTTTTAGCGGCTCTTGCTGATCAGAACAGTCCTTACAGGGATTATTATATTTTCTCAGATGATCCGAAGAGCGACATTGCGGCAGGTAAGATAGCGATGATCAACACTGAAGGCTCCTCAGGCTACGATAGCGGACAGTGGTTTACTGCAACGTCGACAGAAAACTCAAAGTTGAAATTCACCCTTAACTGGACAAATTCTTCAAAGCCGTACATAACTGTTACCAAAACAGAAACTGTAGATGCGGACAATCCTGATCAGTCAACCTCCGGAGCAAAATATCTTTACTACGGAGATGGCGTCTGCAAAAAATTCTATGATAATGGTGACAACACTTATTCATTGAGTGTGGATTATAGTTCTTCATGGGGATTTCTTGTCAGGACATCCAATGATTCGTCATGGCCGGCAGGTACCAAATACGGTGCTCAAAACTCCTCTTCAAGAGTATCTTACGGGGTTTCGTTTACCCTTTATACTTCAAGCAATAACGGGAATGTATATGATATGGTTTTTGCAAATACTACGCAGTATCATTCTCATTTCTGGACAAGCTGGTTTGCCGACCTGAATTACGGGGCTGTAGATACTGCTGAAAATTCAGCAGCATTCAGGGAGATAGTCTCTTCTGCAGAGGGGTGGATTGATGCCGGCGTTGACGGCTTCAGGCTTGATGCGGTAAAACATATTTATCATAATGCTACATCTGATGAGAACCCGCGTTTTCTCAAAAAGTTTTATGATGTGCTGAATTCTTATTTTAAGAAGAATCACAGTAATGATTTATATATGGTAGGAGAGGTCTTTTCCGAGCATAACGAAGTTGCTCCATATTATGCCGGGCTTCCTTCTCTTTTTGAGTTTTCGTTCTGGTGGCGACTTTCTGATGCGATTAATAATGGTACAGGTAATAAATTTGCATCAAATATCATTTCTTACAATAAAGAGTATGCTGCATACAGAAGTGACTACATCGAGGCCACAAAGCTGTCAAACCATGATGAGGACAGAGCATGCAGTACGCTTGGCAATCAGACTGCCAGGGCACAGCTTGCCGGAGCAATGTTGCTTACGGCCTCAGGAGCGCCGTATATCTATTATGGAGAAGAATTGGGGATGACCGGTACAAAGTCGGGTGGTGATGAGAATGTCCGCAAGATGCTGGACTGGGACAAAATTAAGACGATGGCGGGCAATACTTCCTCTATCCTGAGTGTTTACAGAAGTTTTGCAGAGGCCAGAAATAATTATCCTGCTCTTGCTTTTGGCACGATGTCTGAACATGGTTCGTTTAATTCAGGCAATACCTCATATCCGTCAGTAGCAGGGTGGTATATGACTTATAAGTCGGAAAAAATGCTTATATTGCACAACACTTCGGCTGCCGCAGTTACAATTAGTTTGGCTGATGACCTGAAGACCACAGTCGTTTATCAGGGTGATGTGCGGATTATGAAAAAGAATGGTGTCTATCAGTTGAATATTGGAGCTTATTCATCTGTTGTCTTTGAATTGAATTAAATAATATATGAGACATAGTTTTTGTTTGTTATCCCTGTTGCTCCTGTTTGCCGGATGTTCTCCCAAGGTTGAGAATTATCCAATATTTGACGGAGCTCTTCTTGCTTCCCCATGTACTGTTGAAAATGATTCTACATGGGTGATCGTAAAGGATTATTTCCCTACAATTGCGGAAGACGACACCGTGTTGATTGCTGTTAATGGAAAGACACCGTTTCTCTCCCTTCTGGAGGTTTTCAGTGAAGGGCAGAAGGGCACAATGGTCATTAGGAACAACACTCCCGAAAAGATGGAAGGATGCAATACTTCCAGGGTTCCATATATCACTACCTGTCGGATTGAGGGCAGAAGTGATGCTTTTATCTTGAGACCGGTAAACGGAGTCAAGGAACTTGCGGTATTCTGGCAGAATACATGTCTTTCCGAGAAAATGGTTAAATTACAGGAGGACAGTACATTTATTGTTAAAATCCCCGGTAATGCCAGAAAGATGGAACGTTCTTATATCAGGGCATTTGCAGCAAATGAAAATGGAGTGGGCAATGATGTTTTGATTCCACTTGAATATGGCGAGATTATTACAGATCCTGCTTTATTAAAGAGAACAGACAAACAGACTCAGATCATTTACTCTGTTCTGGTCGATCGTTTTTTCAATGGAAATGTTGAAAATGACTGGAAGATCAACTCTCCTGAGGTTCTCCCGAAGGTTGATTACTGGGGCGGTGATTTGGCAGGTATTACTCAGAAGATAAATGAAGGCTGGTTTGATACTGTCGGAGTCACTACTATATGGATTTCTCCGATAACACAAAATCCTTATGATGCCTGGGGGCAGAATGAGAATCCGAAGACCAAGTTTACAGGGTATCACGGCTACTGGCCAATTTATATTACAAAAGTTGACAAACGGTTTGGTACGGAAGATGAATTGAGAGAATTGCTTTCTACTGCGCACGATGACAATAAGAATGTTATTCTTGACTATGTGGCAAACCACATGCACATTAACAGTCCTACTCTGAAAGCTCATCCCGATTGGGTTACATCGAATGTGACACCTGACGGAAGACCGAATTTCCAGCTTTGGGATGAATTCAGACTTACAACATGGTTCGACAGGCATATTCCGTCTTTAAATCTTGAAAATCCCGTTGTCTGTGATCAGATGACCGATTCTGCATTGTACTGGATGAAGAATTTTGAATTTGACGGATTCAGACATGATGCAACAAAGCATATTCCTGAAGGTTATTGGAGGATGTTGACAGGCAAGTTGCTCGACAGTGTCCCGGACAGAAGACTTTATCAGATAGGGGAGACATACGGCTCTCTCTCTCTGATCAATTCATACGTGAAGCCTGGAATGCTGGATGCTCAGTTCGATTTCAATGTTTATGATACATATATTTGGGCTACCACAACTGAAGAGGGTTCTTTCGTTGATCTTTCAAATACAGTATCTGCAAGCCTCAATGCTTACGGATACCATAATCTGATGGGATACATTACAGGTAATCATGACCGTGCAAGATATGTCTCCATTGCCGGAGGCGCCCTAAAGCCGGGAGAAGATTTTAAGCTGGCAGGATGGGTGCGTGATATTGATGCAGGCGATCCTGTTTCATACAGCAAACTGAAGGTTTTGCATGCGATGAACATGACTTTGCCGGGCATTCCATGTATCTATTACGGAGATGAATATGGCCAGCCGGGAGCAAATGACCCTGATAACAGGCGTTGGATGCGTTTCGGTGGCTATACTGCTGATGAACAAGGCGTTTTTGAGTGTGTAAAGGAGTTGGCCGCTATGCGCAAATCTTCTATGCCGCTCCTGTATGGCGATTATCGCCTTCTGTTGGCTGAAAGGGATATTATGGCCTATATGCGTGCTTATATGGGTGATTATGTGATAGTTGTGCTTAACAGGGGAGGTGATAACCATATTATTTCCCTTGAATTGCCTAAAGGATTTGAATATAATGGTTCCACTCAGTTGAATGTTGAGGCAGGACCTTATTCTTACAGGATTATTTCAAATAAATAAAATATAATTGTATGAAAAAGAGTGCATATTTCTTATTATTGATGCTGTTCATCGCAGGCTGCAAGACAACGCCTGAGATAGTTGAAACTAATGTCATCCATCCTGAATGGACAAAAGATGCCATTATTTATGAAGTCAATGTGCGTCAGTTTACACCGGAAGGGACATTTGCCGCACTTGAAAACCATCTTGACAGACTTGACAGTCTGGGAATAGACATTCTCTGGCTTATGCCCGTACATCCTATTGGAGTTGAAGGAAGGAAAGGTACTCTCGGAAGTTATTATTCAGTAAAGGATTATTATGATATCAATCCCGAATATGGAACGCTTGACGACTTCAAACATTTTCTTGAGGCTGCTCATAACAGAGGATTTAAGGTAATACTTGACTGGGTAGCCAATCATACTGCAAGAGACTGCAGCTGGACAACGGAACATGCTGACTGGTATTATAAGGATTCAAAAGGAAAACCTGCTACTTTATATGACTGGACGGACACTGCACATTTGAATTACGATAACGAAGAGGTTGCTCCGGCAATGATAGAGGCTATGAAATACTGGTTGGGGCTTGGTGTTGACGGTTTCAGATGCGATGTGGCTGCAGAGGTTCCGGTTTCATTCTGGGACAGATGCAGGACTGAGTTGCAGGATGTCAAGGATGATGTTTTCATGCTCGCAGAGGCTGAAAAGGCTGAATTGCAGATGAATGCATTTGATGCATATTATACCTGGGATCAGATGAATCAGTGGTATGCTCTTGCTGAAGGCAAGATAAATGCAGATTCCTTAGCCAATTTTTATGTCAGCTATCAGAAAAAGAGCAAAATGCCCGACAATACAATTCCAATGAATTTTCTTTCTAACCATGATCAGAATTCTTGGAAAGGGGCTGATGCTCAGATCTATGGAGATGCATTAAAACAGTTTGCAGTTCTTTCATTTACAGTTCCCGGAATGCCGATGATCTATAGCGGAGAAGAGGCCTCTCTCGATCACAGTCTGGAATTCTTCGAAAAAGATACAATTGACTGGAACGCCGATGTTGAGAATATGTCTGATTTCTACAAAAGTCTGATTGCAATGCGTGACAAACACTGCTCTTTGTGGGCGGCTCCTTATGGAGTCACTATGGCTATCCTTCCGTCCGATCATCCGGAAGAGATATTTGTGTTTGAGAGGGAGATAGAGGGTGACATTTGCCTTGCCATGTTTAATTTCTCTGACGAAGAGGTTGCTTTTACTGTGGAAAACCATGTGGTAACAAGCGACAGTGACTTTGTTTTGTCTCCTCATGGATACAGTCTGATATTCAGCGTGGGTGACTGCTTCAGCAGTGAAGAGGATGATATTGATTCGACCTCTGCCGATGAAGAAGTTGAGGTTGTTGGGGTAGAAGAAGAGGTGACGGTAACAAAATAAGTGTCGGGAGATGAAACGTTTTTTTCTGTTACTGATGTTATTCACTGTTACTGAAATGTACGGTCAGAATATCGAGAGGATTGAACCCCCATGCTGGTGGACAAAGATGCATACCCAGCTCCAGCTGATGATATTCGGATCGGATCTGCAAGGGTCGAAGGTGGAACTTGCAAATAATGTCAAAGGTATGGCTGTGGGGAAAGTATATGATGCTGACAGCAAGAATTATATTTTTGTCGATGTTAAGGTCGGGTGGAATGTAGAACCGGGCAAGTATCAGTTTGTTGTTACGACAAAGAAAGGAAAGGAACTGAAATTTGACTATGTGCTGAAAGAAAGGAGAGAAAATTCAGGCAAACGGCTGAGTTTCGGCAGCGCCGATATGGTCTATCTGATAATGCCGGACAGATTTGCCAACGGTGATTCCTCAAATGATTCTACGGATGAAACCGTTGAAAAAGCAGACAGGAAAAATCCAGGCGGGCGGCATGGAGGAGATATTCAGGGAATAATCAATCATCTTGATTATCTGGAAAATCTCGGAGTTACAGCTGTCTGGTCAACACCACTCCTTCTTGATAATGAAGAAAACTATTCCTATCACGGATATGCCTGCGCTGATTATTATAAGATAGATCCACGATACGGTTCGAATGAATTATACAGGGATTATGTGGCAAAGGCTCATGATCATGATATAAAAGTGATTATGGATATGGTTGTAAATCATTGTGGTACTGCACACTGGTGGATGAAAGATCTCCCATTCAAGGATTGGGTAAGTCAGTTTGATGAGTATACAAGATCTAATTATGCTTTGAATTCTCATGCTGATCCCCATGCCAGTGAAGCAGATATTTCTCTTTGTACGAATGGATGGTTTGATACGACAATGCCGGATATGAATCTGAAACAGCCGTTTTTGTTGAGGTACTTTACTCAGTGGGCAGTATGGTGGGTTGAATATGCCGATCTTGACGGGTTGAGGGTGGATACTTTCCCTTACAGTGACAAGAAGTCAATCGCAGAATGGGTAAAAAATGTACTGGATGAATATCGTGATCTGAACATTGTGGCTGAATGCTGGTATCCTGATGCTCTTTCTGTTTCGTATTGGGAGGGCGCTCGCAGACAGCACGACGGTTATTGCTCTCATCTTCCTTCAGTAATGGATTTTCGTATTTCTGGGTCTAAGGTGTCTTTATTAAG